>DASTRT010000337.1:0-2201 GCA_035761085.1 Methylophilaceae bacterium | reverse complement strand
GCATTTGACGGATTTACGCTACCCCCATAGATGATTCTGACCCGGGATGCGACACCGGCATCGAGCTCCGCTATCGCGCTACGGATGAAGACATGCATGGCTTGCGCCTGCTCCGGCGTCGCCGTATTGCCGGTGCCGATGGCCCACACCGGCTCATAGGCCAACACTGCCCGCTGCTGCACTGCACGTGAGAAGCCTTCCATGCCGAGCGTGGCGATAATGGCATTCATCTGCTGCTCGACAACCTTCCGCGCCAAGCCGGCCTTGTGTTCTTCCAGCGTCTCGCCAACGCAGAAAATGGGCGTCAGCCCCGCTTTTAGCGCCGCACCAAAGCTGGCGGCCGCGCTCTTGTTGGTCTCGTGGATCAGGGCCCGCCGCTCGGAATGTCCGATGATGGCGTAGGTGCAGCCGAAATCCTTGAGCATATGGGCGGAAACGCCGCCGGTATATGCGCCCTCCTCGAACTGGCTGACATTCTGGCCACCCCAGGCGATATTGGTACCCTGCAGCAGTTGCTGCGCCTGGAACAGGTAGGGATGTGGCACGCAAACCGCATAATCTGCATCTTGCAGGTCCCGCAGCCCGGCAATCAGACTGGCGATAAGCGTCTCGTTGCGCGCGAGACTGCCATGCATCTTCCAGTTGCCTATTACCAGCTTGCGCCGCATCGGTTTGTCCTGAAAAAGTGGCTGATTTTACTTGGCCCCCATGGGAGGGTCAACGCAGCTCCAGCAGAGTCGAAGGCCTGAGACCGGATTATCTATGGCCAAACGGGCGGACAGTGTGGAACAAAAGTCTTAAAGCAATATCTGGGCCCCGAGCTCCACCACCCGGTTGGCAGGCAGGCCGAAATACGCTGCCGCGCTGCCGGCATTACGAAACATGGTGGCAAAGAGCTTCTTGCGCCAGCAGGCCATTTCAAGACCGGTCTGCGGGATAACGGTTTCACGACCCAGGAAGAATGAAGTGTGCATGGCCTCGAATGACAGTCCCGGTTCCGAGCATTGCGCCAGCACCTTCGGCAAGTCCGGCTTTTCCATGAATCCGTAGCGCACGCGCAGCTTGTAAAAGCGCTCGTCCATTTTTTCCAGTTGCGTGCGCTCGGCGTCAGGCACATTGGGCTCATCGACCGCATCCACATGCAGCAGCACGATCTTCTCGTGCAACACTTTGTAATGCTTGAGGCTGTGCATCAGGGCAAGCGGCACAGCATCGAGATCTTGCGTCATGAATACTGCCGTACCGGGTATGGTCTGAATGCCGGAGCCGGCGATATTGCGGATGAATGCGTCCATCGGCAGGGCATCGGCCAATTGCCGCGCAGACAGCAAGGCGCGTCCCCGCTTCCAGGTGGTCATCAACAGCAACAGACCGAAACCGAAGCTCAGCGGAAACCATCCCCCGTCATGAATCTTGACGATATTAGCGGTGAAGAATGCGATATCCACCAACAGGAAAAGTCCCAACAGCGCAAAACTGGGGAGCCAATGCCAGCGCCATAAATGGCGGACAACGATGAAGGCGAGGATGGTAGTAATGACCATGGTCATGCTCACGGCTATGCCATAAGCCGAAGCGATGCTGCCGGAAGAGCCAAATCCCAGTACCAGGCCGACCACAGCCAGGAACAGCATCCAGTTCACACCCGGCATGTAGACCTGCCCCTGCGCTGCACTGGAGGTATGCCTGACCTCCATACGGGGGCTATAGCCCAGCTGCATCGCCTGCTGGGTGATCGAATATACGCCGGAGATCACCGCCTGCGACGCAATGACGGTAGCCGCAGTCGCAAGCGCGACCATAGGATACAGCGCCCAGTCCGGCGCCATCAGATAGAAGGGATTGCGGATTGCTTCGGCATTTCCCAGGATCAGGGCTCCCTGGCCGAAATAGTTCAGTGTGAGTCCTGGCAGCACGAGCCCGAACCAGGCAAGCTGCACCGGCTTGCGCCCGAAATGCCCCATATCGGCGTAGAGCGTTTCCGCTCCTGTCACAGCCAGAAAAACCGCACCGAGTGCCAGAAAACCGAGCACCGGCCTGGCCGCCAGGAACAAGCCGGCGTATAGCGGATTCAGCGCCTGCAGCACCAGCGGCTGCGATGCGATATTGACGACACCCAACAGCCCCAGCGTAAAAAACCAGAGAATCATCACAGGGCCAAACAATGCACCCACTTTGGCGGTACCCTTGTACTGCCAGCC
>DASTRT010000336.1:0-5352 GCA_035761085.1 Methylophilaceae bacterium | reverse complement strand
CCAATAAGCGCTTGAACAGCTGTCAGTTCTGATAGTCGTCCTTCCCTAGAGCGTTGCCTGAAAATAAGCGTGCAGCCGGAACCGTTCATCTCCTTGCTGCCGTAGCCCCGGACTTGGTACCCCTCGTTGCGGGGCTACCTCTTGTGAATCGCTTGAGCTTGTCGGGATTCCGAACCGCGGTAATTGGGTGCCATCCCTTATAATCTGCGGATGCAGTATTTAGAGCTGGCGATGAACACTACTATTTCCCCTGTTGACCCGAACAACGCTTACCGTCTTATCAATCATGGTCCTACCGTGCTTGTTTCTGCCAGGCATGACAACGTGAATAACGTCATGGCAGCAGCCTGGGCCTGTGCGCTGGATTTCTCGCCGCCGAAGCTTACTGTGGTGCTGGATAAAGCCACACGGACGCGTAAGCTCATCGAACAAAGCCAACGCTTTGTCATTCAGGTACCGACCTTGCGCCAGATTGAGCTCGTGCATGCCGTTGGTTCGCAGAGCCTCGACGATCACCCGGACAAGCTTGCGAAGGCTGGCGTGGAACTGTTTGAGATGGATGGCTATGGCCTGCCCTTCGTTGCCGGCTGCTCAGCCTGGCTGGCCTGTCAGCTGATTTCTGAACCGCATAACCAGCAGACCTACGATCTTTTTATTGGGGAAGTCATAGGCGCGTGGGCAGATACGCGGGTTTTCCGGGACGGGCGGTGGCATTTCGAGGATGCTGATCCAGGCTGGCGCAGTCTGCATCATGTGGCTGGGGCCATTTCTATGCTATAGGCGAGCCCTATTCCGCCCGTGCATCCACCTAGACATATTGCAGTCATTTTCTAGCTATTTCTCTACCCGCGATCAAGAAAAAACCTCGAAAATCCGAGGTTTTTTCGTTCTACATAACGACTGATGGATACCCTGCTATTTCACCAGCAGACTGCCTTTCATGGTCGGATGCAGCGTGCACCTATAAGGAAATCCGCCCTTTTTGTCAGCCCTAAACTTCCAGGAACCATCCGGTGCGATATCACCCGACCGAAAGCTGCCATTAATGGCAGTAGCGTTGTGCGGAAATGCATCCTTGTTGACCCAGATGACCGTGTCGCCCTGCTTCACTTCCAGTACCTGCGGCGTGAATTGCATGGCCTCGATCACCACAGTATGCGTGGTTGATTCCGCCCTGCCCTCGGATGAAATTCCTCCGATCGCCAGCGCAGCGAACATCAACAATATCCTGGCAGGCGGGCCGTATTGGCGAGGGAGTGGTAGCACGCGCATTTTCACGATCACTTGAATGACATCTGCATGTGCTTGGCATGCTCCAGGTGAGCGATGAAGGCCGGGCGTACCTTGACCAGCAACGCCTTCAGCTCTTCATTTTTGGCATTGGGAATCAGCGTATTGTCGAGCGCATCGATCACGGCCTGGTGGTAGGCCACTTCGTTATCGATATATGCCTTGTCAAACTCCTTGCCGTTCAGATTCTGGAACTTGGCAAGCGTATCGGCACCGTTCTGCTTGAGGGATTTGCTGGTGTCGTTTTCTTCCGGCGTCACGTTGAGCTTGTTGACCAATGCCACCGCTTGCTTGTTCACGCCGCTATGGTCGACCACCATGCGCTCGGCAAAAGCCTTTACGTCCTCATTGGGGGATTTCGATTCCGCATACTTGCCGGCCTCGATATCCACTGAATTGGCGGCTACGACGATAGCGGCGATCTGCGCATCCGTAGGTCCCGATTGGGCAAGCGTCGAAGTGGCTGCGATGGCCAGCAACGTGCCCAGCAATAAATTGAACGTGGTTTTCACAAAAATCTCCTAAAAATGGTATCGGCAATGTCGCCAACCCATTAGATGGAGCCCGGATTCCCCACGTTCCGGATGTGAAGGTTTAAGTCGATTCCGCAGACGCGGCAGCCAGGATGAATCTCAGGCGCGATAGTGTGGCGGCGACGATGCGGTCGCAACGTGCGCCATCGAAAGAGAAGGCATCTTCAAACGCGTAGTCGATTTCGCGGGAAAGCGCTTCACGCAGCATTCCCCGGGCCCGGAAATAACGTGTCCTCACGGTCGCTTCCGGAATATCGAGGCAGAAAGCCGTTTCCTCCACCGACATTTCTTCCATTGCGCGCAATATGAACACGGTGCGAAATGAGCTCGGCAGGTCATCGATTTTTCTTTCCAGGAACCGGCGAGCCTCTGAACGCAAAACGGCTTGCTCCGGCTCTTCCGGCCTTGAATTGTTCATGGCATCTTCCCCCGGGTTGTAATCAAGCCCCGGCTCGGCTCCGAGCTGGATGATTTCCGCCCTGCGAGTGGTTTTGCGGGACCTGGCGATGGATTCATTGACGACGATGCGCGTGAGCCAGGTGGAAAGCGCCGATTCTCCGCGGAATTTGCCCAAGGCGCGATAAGCCAGGATATAGGCTTCCTGCAAGGCATCCTCGGCCTCGGCATCATCCTTGAGGATGCTGCGCGCGGTGCGGTATAGAGGGCGGTTATAGCGCCGCATCAGCAGTTCGAACGCACTTTCCTCGTTGGCCAGTATGCGCCGCACGATTTCCGTGTCCGACAGATGTGATGCAGGTATATCCATGGCTGCTGCTTGCATGACGACTCCCGATTTTCGCTTATCCTGAGCATTAGATGAAACCGCTGTCGGTCGCGTTCCCATAAGACTCGATTAATAACAGTGAAAAGAAGTAGTTTGAATATTTCAGGAAAACTTCCAGGAATGTTTATAAGTGGTAAATCGCACAGAATGAGCCATTCCTAAGGTTATATTCATCAGTATCAGCCCCCCTGAGTGAAAGGTGATGGCCATGAAAGCAAAATCCTTGATAGTTGCCTTGCTCGCGTTAGGTGGCTTGCATTCAATCAATGTGCAAGCCGCTCTTCCAACTACATATGAATTTACATTCCTTGAAACGCTTGGTGGGCCTACCGAACCTTTTTCCATCAATAATGCCTCGCAGATCGTCGGATATAGCTACACCGATTTACAGGCAACTACGTCGCTTCCCGTTCTCTGGGAAAACAACACCATTACAAATCTGAGCGTGCCTGGTGCTAGGTATGGTCGCGGTTTCGGTATCAATAATTCCGGCCAGATTGCAGGCGCCATGGCGTTGCCGGGCGAGTTTACTTCCTACGCCGTGGTGTGGAACAACAAAACCCCTACCTTGCTTGATCATTTAAACGAAGGGGGAAACAGCCAGGCTTGGGGAATTAACGATAGTGGCCAGGTGGTCGGCTGGAGCAGTTTGCCTGATCCAGACACTCTGGAGGCACCTGTTATATGGAATGGGACAACACCTACCCAGCTGCCCACCCTGGGGATACCCGAAGGCGAGGCACGTGCCATCAATAACTCGGGCCAGATAACCGGGGCGAGTAATCTTGGTCCGAGCACAAATGAGCCCAACTTTCATGCCATGTTATGGCAGGGCAATACGATCACTGACCTGGGCGTGCTTCCAGGAGGAAGCTATAGCATAGGACTATCCATAAACGAAGCGGGCCACGTTGTTGGAATGAGTTCATTCGACGATACAGGAATGGAACATGGGGTCCTTTGGGCTGATGGAGTCATGACGGACCTCGGCACTTTGGGCAGCGCTGGTAACTTTTCTAGTGCCTGGGATATCAATAATCTCGGGCAGATTGTTGGATATAGCCAAACTGGGCCTGGACAGGTAGTGGCTACGATCTGGGATGAGGGTCAGCTATATGACCTGAATAGTTTCCTCGATGCCAGTACTGCTAAGGCTGGGTGGGTATTGACGGGAGCCCTATCAATCAATGACCTTGGGCAAATTGTAGGGTTTGGATACAACTCTTCGATGCGATTACAGGGCGGTTTTCTGCTCACCCCTACGCCCATACCTGAACCTGAAACTTATGCCATGCTGATGGCAGGCTTGGGCGTTCTGGGATTTGTGAAGCGCAGACGAAAAGCCGCTTCGTAAGACTTCGCCTACCCCATATTCGCACCTGACAAAAAAGCCCGCGGTAGCGGGCTCCTCGTTTTGGTGCTTAGATCGGTCTTTTGAACCGTCTCACCACTGCCAAACCTGATCTACCTGCTCGTACAACTCGTGTATCTTGTTTTTCTCGATGACGCGGATGCCGGCATGGACTGGCAGATCGCCCAGGCCTCTTTCTTCGAGGTCTTCGCGGACTACATAAACATCGACTCCCTTGCCAAGCAGCTGGTCAATATCGCGCACGATATCTGCCGGCTCCTGCTGCTGCCAGCCGCCGATCTTCAGTGCAGGCTGGCGGGTTTTCTGCACGGCGTAATAGGCGCAGTGGCCGGCCAGCAGCACGCTCAAATCGGCACCGGCGCCCTTCATGGATTGCGTGAGCCAGAGGATGGTGTCGTCCTGCTCTTCCACCAGGGTGCGGTAAGCCTGTTCTACCACTTGTAAGACTTTCATGGTTTACCTCGTTCCTATTGCCAGTGTGTTGAAGGCTTCCGACGCATAGCGCCAGAGGTCCGCCGGAGAGCCGCGGCCGCACCCGGGGATGCTCTCCATGACGCCGCGTTCATCTACGCACAAGCCGCAATTCACCCAGTCGAACTGCAATTGCCTTTCCTGCGCCTTTTTCTGCAGGGCGGCTATCCAGTCCTTGGTCAGCGGATGCTGTTCCTGCTGCAGGTCGCGGCCGTGTACCGAATTGCCGTGCTGCTGCTGCTTGGAGAACGCCAGCGCGGCGGCACCTTCATAGGCGAATACGCGCACGTTGACGCTGCGGTCCAGTGCGGCATCGAGAATGCGGAAGAAGGTCACGGTGCGCTCGTTCTCGAAGGGCGGATCCATGAAGGCGAAAGTCAGTATCTTGTTTTCCATGTTCGGCTCCTTTAGTTCCAGATGACCTTATCGCCGGCCAGCATGGCATCGACTACCATGCCCACGTCGCCGGCAGCAATGGAAGGTTTGAGGTCCCCTGCAGTGATATCACGCTGCTGCAGGGCAAAGCTGTCGGCAAAAACCTTGATGCCGGCACCGGCCAGGGCATCGAATTGCGGCGTACGGGCTCCCTTGCGGGCAGCGGTAACGCCGTTCTGCACCAGCAATACGCTGACTGTTTTCCCCGCCTTGGCAAGTTGGGTCGCCACATCGAATTGCGAACTGGTGCGCGCCTCGATGAAGGGGTCCTGGCTTTGAATGAACAAATATCGAGACATGTTCTTACCTCAGGTTGTTGAATTGGTGATGGATTCGGCTTCGGGTAAATCGTCCAGCAACCCGGCCCTGACGAGAAAGTCGCCGAAGTATTCGCCCCGCTTCCGCTCGCGTGCGTATTGCTCGAACAGCGGATCCAGAATCTGCAGGGTACGTTCTTCGTTGACATT
>DASTRT010000335.1:0-2104 GCA_035761085.1 Methylophilaceae bacterium | reverse complement strand
AGCGTTTCATCGGCATCCTCATCGAGCACTACGCCGGCGCCATGCCAGCCTGGCTGTCGCCGGTGCACGCCATGGTGCTGAATATCAGTGACGCCCAGGCGGAATATGTGTCCAAAGTCGTCGAAGAGCTGAGGAATTCCGGCTTGCGTGCGGAATCCGACTTGAGGAACGAGAAAATAACTTATAAAATACGCGAACATAGCTTGCAGAGGTTGCCGTACCTGTTGGTAGTTGGCGATCGTGAAATGCAAAGCGGGCAAGTGGCCGTGCGTACTCGTAAAGGTGAAGACCTGGGTTCCATGCCGGTGCAGGCGTTCATAGAGCGCTTGCAGGCTGAGATCAAAGCCAGGGTTTGACCAGAGTAGCGCGGCTAACTTTTTGGAAGCGAACGGTTCGCTTCCCTCATTGGAATATGGAGAATTTGCTATAGCTCAAGAAAAGGAAATTCGGATCAATGAAGCCATTACGGCTCCGCAGGTCCGATTGCTGGGTTTGGAAGGCGAGCAGCTTGGCATCGTCAGTTTGGAAGAGGCACTCAACAAGGCGGAGGAAGTGGATATCGACCTTGTGGAGATTGCGCCGCAGGCCTCTCCTCCCGTTTGCCGTTTGATGGATTATGGCAAGTTCAAATATGCCGAAAGCAAGAAGCAGCACGAAGCCCGTCTTAAGCAAAAGCAGGTTCAGGTAAAAGAAGTAAAATTCCGTCCCGGGACGGATGAAGGGGATTACCAGATCAAGGTGCGCAACCTGATCCGGTTCCTTCAGGAGGGTGATAAGGCCAAGGTGACGCTGCGTTTTCGCGGCCGTGAAATCACCCATCAGGAGTTGGGCCTGGCGCTGTTGAAGCGCGTGGAAGCCGACTTGCAGGAACATGCGGTTGTCGAGCAATTCCCCAAGATGGAAGGCCGGCAGATGGTGATGGTGCTATCACCACACAAGAAGCCCAAATAGTTTAAAAATAAATTGTTGTCGTAATATCTTACTTAAGCAATTTAATTTTCAGAGTTTTTAGTAGTGCCAACTGTAGCGACGCGGCCTAAGGCATGCCCGATCGCTCTTTAACTCAAGGAGAAAAAAATGCCAAAGATGAAGACCAAGAGCGGCGCCAAAAAGCGCTTCAAGTTCTTGGGGAATGGCAAGGTCAAGCGTACCCATTCGCACCTGCGCCATATCCTCACCAAGAAGACCACCAAGCAGAAGCGCAACCTGCGCGGCACGGTGCTCGTTTCCCCAACCGATATCAAGCGCATTCGCGCGATGATGCCTACGGCTTAAGGAGAGAAAGATGCCAAGAGTCAAACGTGGTGTTATAGCGCGCGCGCGTCACAAGAAGGTTCTTGACGCTGCCAAGGGTTACCGCGGCCGTCGCAAGAACGTCTACCGTATCGCCAAACAGGCAGTGATGAAGGCAGGCCAATATGCCTACCGTGACCGCCGCCAGAGAAAGCGTCAGTTCCGTGCCCTGTGGATCGCTCGTATCAACGCAGGTGCCCGTGAATTCGGCCTCACCTACAGCCGTTTCATGAACGGTCTGAAGAAATCCGCCGTCGAGGTGGACCGCAAGGTGCTGGCTGATATGGCAGTGTTCGACAAGGCAGCTTTTGCCAAATACGCCGAAATGGCGAAGTCGAGCCTCTCAGCCTAAACGGCGAGCTTGAAAAGGGAGGCCTCTGGCCTCCTTTTTTTATGGTACTTTTCGGATATGTCAAAACTCGAAGAAATCATCCCCGAAGCGCAGCGCGAATTTGCCGCCTGCGCTACAGTCACCGAGCTGGAGCAGGTCAAGGCGCGATATCTCGGCAAGACCGGACCCATCACGGAAGCCCTCAAAGGGCTGGGCAAACTGACCAACGAAGAGCGGCCGGCTGCCGGTGCAGCCATCAACGTGGTCAAGCAGGCCGTGGAAGCGGCGCTTAAAGCCCGACGGGATGCCATTCTTCAGGCAGAACAAGAAAAACAGCTGGCCAGCGAATCGCTGGACGTCACGCTGCCCGCTCGCAGTCAGGGTAAGGGTGGTCTGCATCCTGTGTCGCTGACGCTGCGACGCCTTACCGAACTGTTTCGCTCCATCGGCTTTGAAGTGGCCGATGGCCCGGAAATCGAA
>DASTRT010000334.1:0-11337 GCA_035761085.1 Methylophilaceae bacterium | reverse complement strand
GGTTGATGCGCTTGCTTTTCGACATGTTGGAAGTAAAACGGTCGGGCAGGGTGCCTGCCAGATGCTCGGCAATAGATTTGGTGAAGGCTTTTACCTCGTCCCAACCACGTTCCGGCTTGATCGGGGCTACTACATGCAAACCCTTTCCGCCGGTAGTCTTGAGGAAACTGCGTAACCCGATATCTTCAAGCAGCGAGCGCACCAGCAGCACCGCCTCGACCACACGCTCCCAATCAAGGCCTTCGGCCGGGTCGATATCGAAAATGATGCGGTCCGGCTTTTCCAGTGCGCCCTCGTGTGATCCCCAGGTGTGCAGCTCCAGCACGCCCATCTGCACCAGGCCGATGAGCGCCTCCACCGAATCGGCCACCATATAGGTGGATTTGCCGTCCACCGGCACCTCGATGCGGCCTACGTATTCCGATGTCGTCTCCTTGACGTTCTTCTGGAAAAAACATTCCTTTTCGCCGCCTTCCGGGCAGCGCACCAGCGTCAGCGGCCGGCCTTTGAGATGCGGCAAAATCCAGTCGGCGACCTGTTCGTAGTACCTGGCCAGCTCCAGCTTGGTGAGACCGATGCCCGGAAACAGGATCTTGGAGGGATGGGTGATCTTGACACCCGCCACGCTGTCTCCCCGGTCTTTGCTCTTGTTAGCAGCCTTGCCTGCGGGTTCTACAGTGGCTGGTGACTTTGGTGATGATCGAGCTGCGACTGCCGCTTCCGCCTTGGCGGCCTCTTTTTCTTCTTTCTTGAGCTCGCGTTCGGACAAGGGTTCCTCCCGGACGATTTGCTGTGCCGGCTTGTCCTTTCGCAGGCCAACGAAAGACGCATGGCGGATCGAGCCGCTGTCGGTCCATTGGGCGAAATTGATTTCTGCCACAAGCTCGGGCTTGAGCCAGTGTACACCTTTTGCTTCGTAACCTTTGGGCGGGTTATGGAACGATGGTTTGGCCTGTTCGAGCTTCTTGAGGTCTTTCGACACCGACTTGAGCAGGGCGGCATCAAAGCCCGTGCCTACACGGCCTGCGTATTGCAGGCGTCGCCTGTCATCATAGACGCCGACCAGCAGGGCGCCGAATTCCTCGCGGGAACCGGCAGGATCGGTATAACCACCGATGACGAACTCCTGCCGCTGCAGGCATTTGACCTTGAGCCAGGAGCGGCCGCGCGTTTGTTGATACCCGGCATCGGCGCGTTTGACCACGATACCTTCCAGACCGTGCATGCAGGCGTGTTCGAATACCTGTTGCGCACTGCCCTGGATGTGGTCGCTGTAGAGCAGCACGCCGTTGTCCGCGACCCCGGCCAGAATATCCTTGAGCAGCCGCTTGCGCTCGATCAGCGGCGTTCGGCTCAGGTCGTAGCCGTCGAGATGGACGAGATCGAATACATAGTAGGCCAGACGGGCTTGCTTGCCGCTGCGTGCCATGTTCTGCAGCGCCTGGAAGCTGATATTGCCTTCCCCATCGAGGGCGACCACTTCGCCATCCAGCCAGGCCTGCTTCACCGGCAGCTCGGCTGCCATGTCCGCGATCTGCGTCCACTTGTCGGTCCAGTCGTTGCCGGCGCGGGTGTACATGCGTGCCTTGCCGTTCTCGATGCCCGTCACCGCACGATAGCCGTCGAACTTGATTTCAGACAGCCAGTCATCGCCTTCGGGTGCATGCGGCGCCAGTGTAGCCAGCTGAGGGGTGATGAGGTCGGGCAGGGCGGCTTTCTCGGCGCCTTCAATCTTGGCCAGGGTCGTGCTGCTAGCTGGCGGGGCGGCTTTCTTCGCTTTGGCAGCCTTGGTGGATTTGGAAGGCTTCGCCTCCGCCGGCGCATCTACCGCCCGGTTCGATTGCCAGATTTTGCGGGTGCCAGGCGGATTGTCGGAAACGCTTTCCGGCCGAAGGGTGGTGATATGGGCTTCCTCACCGGTACGCGCCTCGTCATCGTCTTCCTTGATCAGTAACCAGTTGTCCTTGCCTTCCTCGCGCGGCGGCATGCGCACGAGGTTCCAGATGCCCGATAATTTGACGCCGTCCAGACGGAATTTTAGCCGGCCCTTGCGGTAACCCTGGCGCGGGTCGCCGATGGGTTCCCAGGTGCCGCGGTCCCACAATTTCACGTGGCCTGCGCCGTACTGATGCTCGGGAATATCGCCTTCGAAGGTGCCGTATTCCAGCGGGTGATCTTCCACATGCACCGCTAGGCGCTTGTCGGCTGGGTCCAGACTCGGGCCCTTGGGGATGGCCCAGCTTTTCAACGTGCCTTCCAGCTCGAGCCGGAAGTCGTAATGCAAGCGACGGGCGTGATGCTCCTGGATGTAATAGCTCAGTTCGTCGCCGGTCTTGACCACCTTGCCGCGTGGCTCGGGCGTGATGTCGAAATCGCGTTTATCCCAGTATTTTTGCAGCCCCATGCACTATGCCCTCGCGCGATGTTTTTCGGGGGAGCTGCGGTTGCCGGATTTGCGTGGGGCTCCGGATGCCGGCCGCTTCCTGCCGGAAGGTTTTTCCTCAATATCCATGTCCTCGCCATCCTCATCATCAGCCTTCTTGCCGGCTTTTTTTGCCTGTACTTTTTTTGCTGTCGATGCTCTTTCTCAGCAGCTCCATGAGGTCCACCACGTTACTGGCCACGGGTTCGCGTTCCTCACCTTTTTCTGGCTGGGTCACGGTCTTGGTCTGGTTGGCCCTGATCTTCTTCTCGACCATGGCCATGACGTCTTCCCGATAGGTATCGTGATAGGCCATGGGGTCGAAGGGCTCCGTCATGTCTTCCAGCAGGGACATGGCCATCTTGATTTCCTTGTCGGACACCGCCGCCTTTTTGGAATTGGCATCCGGGAGGTTGATATCCTTGAGTGGGCGGATCTCATCGCCGTAACGCAGCATGTTGAGCACGATGCCGTTCTCCATGGGCAGTAGCGCGGCCAGGTGCTGCTTGGTGCGGATGACGATCTGGGCGATGCCGATCTTGTTGGCTTTTCTCAGGGTTTCGCGCAACAGCACATAAACCTTGTCGCCGCCCTTGGTCGGGGCGAGGTAATAGGGCTGTTCGAAGTAGAGGGGGGGCACTTCCTCGGCCTCGACGAAGGACAGGATATCGATGGTCTGCGTGGCCTCGACGTTGGCGCGCTTCAGGTCCTCATCGGACAGCACGACATACTGGCCTTTCTCGTACTCGTAGCCCTTGACGATGTCGTTCCAGTCGATGTCCTTGCCGGTTTCCTTGTTGTAGCGCTTGTAGCCGACGGGCGCAAAGTCACGACGATCGAGCAGATCCAGGTCCAGCCCGCTTGAGCTTTCCGCCGAATACAGCTCTACCGGAATATGAACGAGGCCGAAACTAATCGCCCCTTTCCAAATGGCTCTTGGCATGGGGAAATCATGGATGAGCCGGCAGGAAAAATCTGTGTCCTGGCGTACCTTGGGGCTAGCGCCAGCTTTAACGTTTAACCTGGAGCCTAACCTGCTGGAGGATGGTGGTGGAGAGCTCTTCGATGGAACGGCTGGTGGAATCTATCCAGGGCACGTGGCTGCGCTCCATGAGCTCCTGCGCCTGGCGCACTTCCTCACGGCAGTTGTCCAGCGAAGCATAGAAGCTGTTGGGCCGACGTTCGCTGCGTACGCGATGCAGCCGTTCGGGGTTGATGGTCAGGCCGAACAGCTTGTCCGGATAGGCATGCAGCACCTCGGGCAGCGAGCCGCGCTCGAAGTCCTCGGGAATCAATGGGTAGTTTGCCGCCTTGATGCCGAACTGCATGGCGAGATAAAGGCTGGTTGGTGTCTTGCCGCAGCGCGAAACGCCGATCAGGATGACCTGCGCTTCCTCCAGGCCGTGATCGCTCATGCCGTCGTCATGGCCCAGCGTGAAATTGATCGCTTCCATGCGCTCGTGGTAGCTGTGGACGGTAATGCTGTGGGCGATGCCGGCGCCGGTCAGCGGCGTCTGCTTGAGTTCCTCGCCCAGCGGGTCGATGAACAGCGAGAAGAGGTCGATGTAGAAGGCGTTGGTCTCCTTCATGTGCTGGCGCAGATCGCTGTTGCCGACCGACATGACGACGATGGGGCGACCCGGGTCTTCGCTTTCCGCCTTGTTGATCTGCTGGACGGCGTCGTTCACCTTCTCGATGGAGTTGGTGAACGGCAGCCGTACCTGACGAAACACGACATCGGGGAAATGCGCCAGCAGCTGCCCGAGCGATTGCGCAGTGATGCCTGTGCCGTCAGAGACGAAAAAAACAGTACGCTGGTGCATGTTTACCCCTTCCCCAAGGACTGCTTATTTTGCTTTCGCCAAGCGTTTCCAGGTGTTGATCACGGTATCCGGATTCAGCGAAACCGATTGTATCCCCTGTTCGACCAGCCACTCGGCGAAATCCGGGTGGTCGGACGGCCCCTGGCCGCAAATGCCGACATACTTGTCCAGCCTGTTTGCCGTGTTGATGGCGCTCTTGAGCAATGCGCCGACCGCGGGATCCCGCTCGTCGAAGCTGTTGGCCAGCAGGCCGGAATCGCGGTCCACGCCCAGAGTGAGCTGGGTAAGGTCGTTGGAGCCGATCGAGAAGCCGTCGAAATACTGCAGGAATTCCTCGGCCAGGATGGCGTTGGAAGGCACCTCGCACATCATGATGAGCCGCAGGCCGTGTTCGCCGCGCTTGAGGCCGAAACTGGCCAGGATGTCGATGACGGCACGGGCCTCGGTGAGCGTGCGCACGAAAGGAATCATCAGTTCGACGTTGGTCAGGCCCATTTCCTCGCGCACCTTGCGCATGGCCAGGCACTCGAGCTCGAAGCAGTCGCGGAAATCCTCGGCGATGTAGCGCGCAGCGCCGCGATAGCCCAGCATGGGGTTTTCTTCATCCGGCTCGTAGAGCTCGCCGCCGATGAGCTTGCGGTATTCGTTGGACTTGAAGTCCGACATGCGGGCGATTACCGGTTTGGGCCAGAAGGCGGCGCCGATGGTGGCGACGCCTTCCGCCAGCTTGTCGATGTAGAACTGGCGCGGGCTTGCATAGCCGCTGGCGCGCTTGGTGATCTCGGACTTGAGCTCGGCGGAGACACTATCGATATTCAGAATCGCCTTCGGATGTACGCCTATCATGTTGTTGATGACGAATTCCAGGCGGGCGAGACCGACGCCGTCATTGGGAACCTGGCAGAAGCTGAATGCCATGTCGGGATTACCGACGTTCATCATTATCTTGATCGGTGCTGGTGGCAATGCTGCTTCAGCTTCCTGCGTCATGGTGAAATCAAGCCGGCCTTCATAGACATTGCCGGTTTCGCCTTCGGCACAGGAGACGGTGACGATATCGCCATCCTTGAGCACGTCGGTCGCGTTGCCGGTGCCGACGATGGCAGGGATGCCGAGTTCACGCGCGATGATGGCAGCGTGGCAGGTACGGCCGCCGCGGTTGGTGACCAGGGCGGAGGCGCGCTTCATCACCGGTTCCCAGTTGGGGTCGGTCATGTCGGCTACCAGCACGTCGCCGGGCTGCACGGTATTCATTTCAGAGGCGTGCTTGACCACGCGTACCGGCCCGACGCCTATCTTCTGCGTGACGGCACGGCCAGAGACCAGCGACTGACCCTTGCCCTTGAGCTGGAATTTTTCGACAACGCTGCCGCTCTTTTCCTGCGACTTCACGGTTTCCGGGCGTGCCTGCAGGATGTACAGTTTGCCGTCCACGCCGTCCTTGCCCCATTCGACGTCCATCGGGCAACCGTAGTGCTTCTCGATGATGACGGCGAAGCGCGCCAGTTCCAGCACTTCCTCGTCGGTCAGTGAGAAGCGGGCGGATTCCTCGGGGCTGTTGGATACGGTATGCGTGCTCTTGCCGGCGGCATTGCTATCGCTGAACACCATCTTGATGAGCTTGGAACCCAGCGTACGCCGTACGATGGCCGGCTTGCCTTGCGCCAGCAGCGGCTTGTGTACGTAGAATTCATCCGGATTGACCGCGCCTTGCACCACAGTTTCGCCGAGGCCGTAGGAAGCGGTGATGAAGACGACATTGCGGAAGCCGGATTCGGTATCCATGGTGAACATGACGCCCGAGCTGCCGAGGTTGCTGCGCACCATGCGTTGCACACCGGCAGACAGTGCCACATCGGCGTGGATGAAGCCCTTGTGCACACGGTAGGAGATGGCGCGATCGTTATACAGCGAGGCGAACACTTCCTTGATGGCGTGCAGGATGTTGTCGAGGCCGACGATATTGAGGAAACTTTCCTGCTGGCCGGCGAAAGAGGCATCCGGCAAGTCTTCGGCGGTGGCGGAGGAACGTACGGCAAAGGTGGCGCCGTCGTCCGAGTCTGAGGTCAGCTTTTTGTAGTGTTCGACGATGGCATCGTGCAGCACTTGCGGGAAGGGTGCCTCGATAATCCAATCGCGGATCTTCTTGCCGCATTCGGCAAGTGCGGTCACGTCATCCACATCCAGCCGGTCGAGTTCCGCATTGATGCGGTCGGCCAGATCGTTCTGCGCCAGGAATTCACGGAAGGCATGTGCGGTGGTGGCAAAGCCGCCAGGCACGCGGACGCCGTTGGCAGTCAATTGGCTGATCATTTCGCCCAGTGAGGCATTCTTGCCTCCGACGGCGGGCACATCCTTGATGCGCAGGTTCTCAAACGGAATGACGTAAGCGGACATTACAAACCCTTTTGTTTATCACGCAGGCAATGCAAACGGGCCTGCGTTAGTTATTTGAAGCCATAGCTTGCTAAACGATAGCTTTGGTAAAAAAGTTGGCCGGATTGCCAGACCCGCCATTTTGCCCAAAACGTACTGCTGTGTCACGCCGGTTAGCGCACGTAAGCTGAACAATATAGAGGGGAATTACGTTAGCTAACGTACTGTAAACAGTTCAGCTTCAAGCAAAGCTAGATGGATTGGTACTCGGCGGAGTTCATGCTGGAAAAGTTCGGGCATCCGCCATCCGTCTCATCCCAAGTACTTGCCAGGACACCATGAGGTTCTTTTCACGCAGGATAGACAGCCCCCACCATACTTTCAAAGCTTACCTGGTCGCGCTGGGGCTGTTTGCGCTTGCGTTTCTGGTCAGGCTGCTGCTCGTGCCCGGCCCCGGGCTGCCTTTTGTGACATTCTACCCGGCGGTTATTGCCACGTCCGTATTGTGCGGATTACGGCCTACCTTGATGAACGTGACACTCAGCCTGGTGACGGCCCAGTATTTTTTCGTGGCGCCGGTGATGTCTTTCACACTGCATCGAGGAGACATCCTGGCCATGGCAGTCTTCGGCCTGTGCGGTATCGGTATTGCCTACCTCATGGCACGCATGCAGCGGCACTTGCAGCAGGTCGGCTATCTAAATTCCGAGCTGGAGCAGACCGCGCTCGATCTCAAGCGTGACATTACCATGCGCCAGCAGGCCGAAGCCGCACTGCGTGAGAGCGAACTGAGGTTCCGCACGCTGTTCGACCTGTCCAGTGTCGGCGTCATTCTCTGCGATGCGGCAGACGGCCGCTTTCTGCAGGCCAACCAGAAATACTGCGAGATCACGGGCTACAGCCAGGCCGAGCTGCATCAGATGACGCGCCAGGAGATTACGCATCCCGACGATCGCGGCTTGCAGGAAGCGCGCACGGCTTCGCTGGTGGCGGGCGAGATTTCCGAATATAACGTCCAGAAAAGGCTGGTGCGCAAGGACGGCACCATCATCTGGGCTGATATCACTACCACCGCCTTGTGGGGCCGCGGTCAGAAGCCAACGCATTACCTTGCCGTGGTGCAGGATATCACCGACAAGCGCATGTCCGACGAGGTGCTTTTCTCCGCCATGGAAAAGCTGGCCGAGTCCGAGCTGGAAAACCGCATGATCCTGCATTCTGCCGGGGACGGTATTTTCGGCCTCAATCGCAAGGGCTGCGTGACGTTTGCCAATCCGGCTGCTGCAGAAATGCTGGGCTATGAAATGAGCGAACTGCAGGGCAGGAATATCCATGCCCTGCTGGCGCCGGATGCGGCTGACGGTAAGTCAGATGAAGTGGAAAGATCACCCATACTGCAGGCGCTGCAGACCGGCCAGCCTTACCAGGCGCCGGAGGCCTTGTTCTGGCGCAGGGATGGCAGCAGCTTTCCTGTCGAATACAGCTGCACGCCGGTGCGCAAGCGTGAAAATTTCACCGGTGTGGTCGTGACCTTCCGCGACATCTCGCAGCGCAAGAAGACCGAGCATGAAATGATGCGGCTGGCGCATTACGACAGCGTTACCGGCTTGCCCAACCGTACCCTGTTCATGGACCGGCTGGAGCAGGAGATCAGGAAATCGCACCGGGCACATAAGCCGCTGGCACTGATGTTTCTCGATCTCGACCATTTCAAGGAGATCAACGATACTCTGGGCCATGATGTGGGCGACCTGCTGCTCAAGGACGCCGCGCGGCGGCTACGCAGCTGCGTGCGCGACAGCGATACCGTCTCGCGTATCGGTGGCGATGAATTCACCGTCATCCTCGGCGAACTGGAGGAACCGGAAACCGTTGGCCGCATCGCCAACAATATACTGCACCGTCTGGCGGAGCCATTCCGGATCAACAACGAGATCGCCTATGTCTCCGCCAGCATCGGCATCACGCTTTACCCGCAGGATGGCGAGCATGCGGACCAGCTGCTCAAGAATGCCGACCAGGCCATGTATGCCGCCAAGCACCACAGCCGCAACTGCTACCGCTATTTCACGCCTTCCATGCAAGAATCGGCGCAGGCACGGGTGCGCATGGCTAACGACCTGCGACTCGCGATCGCAGCCAACCAGTTTCACGTCTGTTACCAGCCCATCGTCGATCTGTCGGACGGCAGCATTGCCAAGGCCGAGGCGCTGATTCGCTGGGAGCATCCGCAGTTCGGGTACATCAGCCCCAATGAATTCATTCCCATCGCCGAGGATACCGGCCTCATCGTGGAGATCGGCAACTGGGTGTTCCGTGAAGTCGCGCAGCAGATCGCCCTGTGGCGGGAGACCTACGAGGCGGCATTTCAGATCAGCATCAACAAGTCGCCGGTGCAGTTCCAGAATGAGCACCATTCGCCCATGACCTGGCCGGCATACCTGGACCGGCTCGGCCTGCCGGGCCAGAGCATCATCGTGGAGATTACCGAAGGCGTGCTGCTGAATGCCAGCAGCATCACCACCGAACAGCTATTGCGGCTGCGTGAAGCGGGCATGCAGGTTGCGCTGGACGACTTCGGCATGGGCTACTCCTCGCTGTCCTACCTGCAGAAATTCGATATCGACAACCTCAAGATCGACCAGACCTTTATCCGCAACCTGTCCCACAATCCTGACGACATGGCGCTGTGCAAGGCCATTATCGTCATGGCGCACACACTTGGCATCAAGGTAATCGCCGAAGGGGTGGAAACGCCAGAGCAGTGCCAACTACTGGCCGAGGCGGGCTGCGATTACGGCCAGGGATATCTGTTCTCCCGTCCGCTCCCCGCGCACGAGTTTGAGAGCCTGCTTTGACGTTTTCCCCAGCTCATCCATATTTCATGCGGTTTTCAGTGTGATGGGCAAATCCAAAAATTCCACACGATTGGTTGGCTATCCGACATAAATCATGACTTCGGGTTGCTATAACTGAGCCATCTTCTCGATTCGGGAGAAGAAACGGATGTCGGGCACCTTGCCCTTATTTATTGAAACTTCACAGGAGATAGATCATGGCTCAAAACTCAAATACCAGTAACCGGGGTTTTGCTTCAATGGACGAAGCGAAGCAGCGGGAAATCGCAAGCAAGGGAGGGCAGGCGGCACACCGCAAGGGAACGGCGCATGAGTTTACTTCGGAAGAAGCGCGGGCTGCAGGCCGCAAGGGTGGTCAGGCTGCCCACAGCAAGGGGACAGCTCACGAGTTCACTTCTGAAGAGGCACGCGCGGCCGGGCGCAAGGGCGGTCAAAGCCGCAGCAGCCGCAGCCGTAATGCCGGCAGCAGCTCCAGAAGCAGCAATAGCGGCAGCAGAAGCAGCGGCCGTTCCAGCCAGAGTGGCCACGAAGCCAGGGGTTAGGCCTCGATCTTTGGTCAATTGACGGAATGAAAAAAGCGGGGAAAGCCCCGCTTTTTTATGCCTATCGCATAAGAATCACTGGCTTCCCGACAATGTAGTCTGCAGTTGCTCGGCTTGCTTGAGGTGATCGGCGATTTTCTTGCTGGATTTTTGCAGCAGGCTCTTGAGTTGATCGTTCTTTGCACTGGGGATTAGCTCATTCTGAACCAGATCCAGCACTTTCTGGTGGTCCTTGACCTGACTCTCGATGTACTGCTTGTCGAATGTCAGGCCTTTAGGCGTGGCCTTGAGTTTTTGCAGGTCGGCATTGGCTTCGGATTTCATGGATGCGCTCTTGTCGGTAGGCGTTGGGTTCAGCTTGAGCTTCACCGCCAGTTGCCCCATTTGCTCATCCATGTCCTTGTGGTCCTTGATCATGTGCTGGGCAAAATCCTTGACTTTTGCGTTGCTGGCATTCGCCGCGGCCAGTTTGCCGGCATTGATTTCGGCAATATTCGCCGTGCTTACCAATGCTACGATTTCGTCGTCCTTGAAGTTAGCGGCGTGGGCGGTAGAGATGGCAAAGAACACCAACATTCCGGCAAGTGGTTTCCAGAGGGTTTTGGTCATGACGGTTCTCCTGCTTTCTTCCAATAATTAAAAATTCATTATGGGGGCCAGGGAGACAGCAACAGTACGTTATCCAACAATCATGCGCCCGCAGGCAATAAAAAAGCCGCTATCAGGAATAGCGGCTTGGGGGATGTTACCCGGAATTATTTGCTGACGAGCTCGCCTTCGAACGGTTCACGCACGCAACGCAGTTCGAGCACCTTCGCACGCGTATAGGCGTAGTTGGGTGGTGAGGATTCCTTTTCGTAGCTCAGGTTCTTCTTGTCCGGCGTGGTCCATACGGCACCGCCGGTTTCCTGTACCTTCTCGGCGATCTTGTCCAGCGCATCCATACAGCCGGCGGGATCATTGGCGACATTCGTCTTCAGCAGGTAATGGTTGTCGGAGTTGTCGAGAATGGCGACGACAGTGCTCCATTGGCCGGGGCTGGGGACGGTCTTGGTCGCGTCGACTGCATCAGTTGCAGCAATGGCGGGCAGGGCAGCCATCCCCAGAACAATCAAAGTGGCAATACGATACATGGCGATGCTCCTTCCTATTCTTCGTTTGACTGCACAATGCTATACAAAACAGCAGGAATTAAATGTGCTGTAGAGTACATACCAGTGTTTGTCTCTGGCTGAGCCTTACCGCGCCCCGCCGCTCGCGGCGCCTGTGCCGCCAGCTCCGGTGCTGCCTGCAGCGCCCGTGCCTGTACCACCGAC
>DASTRT010000333.1:0-4648 GCA_035761085.1 Methylophilaceae bacterium | reverse complement strand
CCTCTCTTGTCCGAATGAATCCACAGTATATGAAGTTCGATTATGTCACTTTTGCAGCTGGCAATCCTGAACTTGGTCGACCATGAGCAGGCGAGCTAAAAAGCCGCTAAAATTGCGCATGGCCAACCGGACCTCAACATGAGCAATTCCAGGCAAAAACTCAACATTGTCATACTCGCAGCCGGCAAGGGAACGCGCATGCATTCCCAGAAACCCAAGGTCCTGCACAAGCTGGCTGGCAGCCCGTTGCTGTCCCATGTCATTCGTTGTGCCGAGCAGCTGGCGCCTCAAAAAATCATCGTGGTCTATGGCTTTGGTGGGGAAACGGTGCCACAAGCGTTCACCAATAAAGAGATTACCTGGGTGCAGCAGGCCGATCAGTTGGGCACCGGACATGCCATGCAACAAACCATTCCCCATCTCGATGTCGACGCCGTCACGCTGATCCTGCTGGGTGACGTTCCACTGGTGAACCCTGAGGCCTGTGAAAAATTGCTGGAGCAGGCGCAGGGAGCACTGCATTTGATGTCAGTGAAAAAGTCGGACCCGAGCGGCTACGGTCGGATCGTTCGCGACGAAAATGGTGGCGTATTAGCCATCGTCGAGCACAAGGATGCTACGAAAGTGCAGCGAACCATCGACGAAGTGAATACCGGCATCATGGCCGTACCAAATGCCCTGCTGATTTCCTGGTTGCAGCAGCTAAGCAACGACAATGCGCAGCGGGAATATTACCTGACCGATATTGTCAGCATGGCAGTTCGAGATGGCGTACCCGTGTGCGCCGAGGTGACGGATGATGAGTGGGATGTTACCGGTGTCAACTCCAAGCAGGATCTGGCCACGCTGGAGCGCATATACCAGCGTCGGCAGGCGGAAAGGTTACTTGCTCAGGGGGTGAGCCTGGCAGACCCGGCACGGATTGATGTGCGCGGTGAACTGATGGCCGGACGCGATGTGGAAATCGACGTAGGCTGCATTTTTGAAGGCAAGGTGACCTTGGCGGACACTGTGAAAGTAGGCGCTTACTGCGTGCTCAAGGACGTCAGCGTCGGGTCTGGAACCGTGATTGCTCCCTTCAGCCATCTGGAGCAGGCAGAAGTGGCAGCGGACTGCCGCATCGGCCCTTATGCAAGGTTGCGTCCAGGCACCACACTGCAGCAGGAAGTGCATATCGGCAATTTTGTCGAGCTCAAGAACAGCCAGGTTGCTGAGGGCTCCAAGATCAATCACCTGAGCTATGTGGGGGATACCGATGTCGGCAAGCAGGTGAATATCGGTGCAGGCACCATCACCTGCAACTACGATGGCACCAACAAATACCGCACGGTGATCGGCGACCAGGCCTTCATCGGTTCAAATAGCCAACTGGTAGCGCCGGTAAAGGTGGGAGAAGGGGCGACTATTGGCGCTGGTTCCACCATCACACGCGACGCCCCGGCCAATCAGCTGACGGTCGCGCGGGGGCGACAGGTTTCCATCGCCGGTTGGAAAAGACCGCAGAAAAAATCGCCTTGAGTGAAATATTAATTTGAAACATCAGGAATAGCACTTATGTGTGGAATTGTCGGGGCGGTTGCCGCCAGGAACGTCGTCCCCATGCTGATCGAGGGCCTGAGTCGGCTCGAATACCGTGGCTATGATTCGGCCGGGATTGCCGTGCTTGACGGCGCAGATATCCGACGCGTGCGCGCAGTCGGTCGAGTCATGGAAATGCAGAACAAGGCCAATACACAGAACCTCAGCGGTTTGGTCGGTATCGGCCATACACGGTGGGCGACGCATGGCGGCGTGACAGAATCCAATGCCCACCCGCATGTCTCCTGCGGGGAGATTGCCGTGGTGCATAACGGCATCATCGAAAATCACGATGAGCAACGCACCCGCCTGGAGGGCTTGGGCTATGAGTTTGAATCACAGACCGATACCGAGGTCATCGCCCACCTGATCCACTATTACCACAAGCAAGGCCATGCCCTGCTGCTGGCTACGCAGAAAGCAGTCGCCGAGCTGACAGGCGCCTTTGCCATCAGCGTCGTTGCCGTGGACACTCCTGACCTCATGATCTGCGCTCGCCAGGGTTGCCCTTTGCTGGTCGGGCTGGGAGACGACGAAAATTTCATCGCATCCGACGTCTCCGCCGTGATTGCCGTGACACGCCGAGTGATCTACCTGGAAGACGGCGATGTAGCCGAGATTAGCCGTGGCGGTGTACGCATATACGACGCCTCAGGCGCGGAAGTTGAACGAACCGTACATCAGAGTGATGTTTCCCTGGCATCCATGGAGCTCGGACCCTACACCCATTTCATGCAGAAGGAAATCCACGAGCAGCCGAGTGCCCTGACCGATACCATGGAGGCTACCATAGACGATTCTGCCTTCTCTCCCGCCCTGTTCGGCAAGGAGGCGGCAGATGTACTGAGCCAGGCTGACAGCATTCTGATCTTGGCTGCAGGTACCAGCTACTATGCAGGCCTGACCGCCAAGTACTGGCTGGAAAGCATTGCCCAATTACCGACCACAGTCGAGATTGCCAGCGAATACCGATATCGCAAATCAGTCGCTAACCCGCGTCAGCTGGTTGTTACCATTTCGCAGTCTGGTGAAACCCTGGACACCATGGAAGCGTTGAAGCATGCCAAATCACTGGGGCAAAAGCTGACTCTGGCCATCTGCAACGTTCAGGAGAGCGCCATTCCGCGCGCTTCGTGCCTGATTTTCTATACGCGGGCCGGTGCTGAAATCGGTGTAGCTTCCACCAAGGCTTTTACCACCCAACTGGTCGCCCTGTTCACGCTGGCAGCCACGCTGGCCAAGCAGCGTGGTCTGCTTAGTTCCGAAAAGGAGCAGCAGTACCTTGACGCCTTACGCCATCTGCCAGGCAGTGTCCAGCATGCGTTGAATCTGGAGCCGCAGATCCGCGAATGGGCCAAGCTTTTCGCCAACAAGCAGCATGCCTTGTACCTGGGGCGCGGTATGCATTACCCGATCGCATTGGAAGGCGCTCTGAAGCTCAAGGAGATCTCCTATATCCACGCCGAAGCCTATCCAGCCGGTGAGCTGAAACACGGCCCGCTCGCGCTGGTGGATCGCGATATGCCTGTGGTAGTCATTGCCCCCAATGACGAACTGCTGGAAAAGGTAAAGTCCAATATGCAGGAAGTGCGCGCCCGCGGTGGGGAACTGTTCGTATTTGCCGATGCCGACAGTCATTTCAAGGCAAGCGAGGGCGTGCGCGTGATCCGCACGCCTCGGCACGTGGGCATACTATCGCCCATACTGCATACCATCCCGGTGCAGCTGCTGGCTTACCACGCAGCCTTGTACAAGGGCACGGACGTAGATAAGCCGCGCAATCTCGCCAAATCTGTTACCGTTGAGTAGACCATGAATAAAAAACTTGTTTTGCTGTTGTTATGCTTGCTGGCAGGTTGCGGCATGAAGAACACCAAGCCCGGCGACGGCCGCCAATGGCTGGAGGTGAGTTGCAGCGGCTTTGCCGACTGGACCAAATGCCATGAGAAGGCACGTCGCTTGTGTCCCGGCGGTTACGATGTCAGCAACCAGGAAGAAAGCCTGATCGCCCAGCGCCGTACCATGCAAGTCGCGTGTCAAAGGGAATCCAGTACTGCTCCCGCAGTGAGCAAATAGCTGCTAATGCTCGTTGATGCTCCCGGGGCGTTGCTGGGTAGCTTCGGCCAGCTCGGGAATATCCAGCACCTCACTGTCGAGGGCTCGCTGTACCAGGTTGTTTTCCCAGACGACTAGCACCGCAGCGGCAATAACCAGCAGCAAGCCGATGAAAGTAGCGCCGGTGCACAGCAATTGCAGCAGCGCTACGTGGGGATAGATGACGTCCAGCCCGCCAGTCATGAGCGTGACGATCAGGAACATGGCAGCGATGAGCCCAAGATTGGTGGAAAGCTTCATCAGCTCGCAGCGCTTTTTGTAAACCAGGGCCTGATCCTTGATATTGTTCATGCGGTCTTTGGTAATGTGGTCTTCGCGCACATCCTTCAGCAGGATGCGGTAGCGTTCAAACGCGGATACATACCGCTGCTGCAGGAACCCCATGAATATCCAGGAGGCAAAGATGAGCCCGGTGGACGGGCCGATAGCCGCCAGAAAATTCTTCAGTTGAAACCCCATGACACTTTGCGCCAGAATGCTGATGTGCTGAGTGTCTGCCTTCACTCAGGCTGAATATGTTCGCCAGATCGCGTAGCGGAGAATTTGGCTTAGGGAATGGCTCTGTTATGCATGGCGCAGACAAACGCGGCATAAACGATTATCTTGTAACCGTCTAATGGCGCAGATAGGTGATGCAATGGATGCTACCTGGATTGTCGTGGCTGATGGTGCTCGGGGCCGAATCTTTGAACGCTTGGCTAAAGGGCATCTCACCGAAATAGATGATTTCGTGAATCCCGTGGAGCGCGAGGACAACGCGGATTTGCGTACCGATGCCTATGGCCGCTTTTACGGCAAGGGCGAGCGCGCTCAAGGACATACGGCGGAACCGGATGTTTCACCCAAACAGCATGAAGCGGAGCGTTTCGCTGCCTATATCGCCCAGTTTCTGTATGAGGCCAAAAATCGCAACAGGTTTTCCAGCGTATGTCTGATTGCGGCCCCGGCTTTTCTG
>DASTRT010000332.1:0-6099 GCA_035761085.1 Methylophilaceae bacterium | reverse complement strand
CGCGTACCATTGCCGCCGCTGTAGTTATGGGTGAAGCGCAGCGCCTGGCCGGCGAAGTTCCAGGTGGCTGGCATGATTTCCGGATCCAGCATGTCCGCACGCCAGGATTCCGAGGTCAGCCAGATGATGTTGTAAGGCTTGGCCGGCCGTGAGAATTCCAAGGGCTTGAGCGGGTAATTGACGTGCCCCTTGACGTCAAGCTTGGGGCCGCGCTTGATCTTGTAACCCAGGATTTCAAAAAAATGCCGTGCGCTGACAGTCTGGAAAAACGGCACGGTTTCGGCAGCGGAGGTCAGGTTGTTGCGGCCGAAAGCGTCATTGGCCGCATAGGCGAAATGGATGCCCACAGTGCCCAGCAGCAGGGCAATGGCGCCATAGCGGTAGGCGTGTCGTGGCACGATCTGCCGGTGCCGTGTGCGGTAAAAAATGACATGCACCAGTACCAGCAGCAGGAGTTGCAATGTCAGAAAGCCGAACGCGATCAGCACGAACCCCAGATCCGACGAACTGCTGCCGCCCAGCGACTGCAGCCCGCCAGGCGTCAGCACCAGGTTGATGATGAAGCCGTTGAAGAACATGCCATAGAGCGAAAAGATCTTGGCATTGGCATACATGAACAGCGTGGTGAAGCCGCCGGCCAGTACCGCTGCGATGTATACCGGCAAATTTCGCACCTGCCCCCGACTGACGATTCGGCTCGCCCAGCCGACCAGGCTGGTCAGCAGGATGGCGGGCAGCAGGTAATAGATGCCGTAACACAGGAAGGCCGTTACCAGGAACAGCAAGGTTGGCAATCCGGCATCCTGCGCAGCGCGGAATCCTATTGAATCCATGGCAAGCAGCAGGATGACGAGATAGGTCAGGAAAAAGTAATGGGCGAGAAGACGTTTCTGCTCTTTGTTGCTGGGCATGTAAGGCTCTTTATGATTTATAGTGATTATCTGAATGCGGATGGATGGCAATCGCTGTGCCAGACCCAGTGACGTTCTGCATCCCCTTAAAATACAACACCTAAACTACAGGTCGCTGGCTCAATGAAGCACTGCGGCTGCAAAAAAGGGCGACGCCGGATGTCCAACCTGCAAGAATTGTTGCGGATTATTGCATAATCGCAGCCCATCCAAGCTCAGCAACATGCATTGCCATACGCCACACGGACACAAAAATGATGTGGCTCAGACAGTTATGGCACGCTTGTGATGGAATGGCGTCATCCCCATATGGGATGGCATGGCTCGTGCTCAGTTTACCCGGATAAACGAATCTCATACTACGGACTCCCCTTGTCACGCCTGCCTTTTTTCACCAGAAATAACCTTCTGATCCTGCTGGCCGCGCTGTTCCTCATGGCGACCGGAAATTTCGCCCTGTTCAGCCGGCTGGCGGCAATCTTCCCACCGGGCCATGGGAACCTGCTCCTGCTGTGTTCGCTGGCGGTGTTCTTTACCTGCCTGACCTCGCTGTTGCTGCTGTGGCTCAACCATGGCCGGGCCAGTCGGTGGACATTGGCGCTGATTGTGCTGCTCGCCGCCATGGCGGCCTACTTTATGGACAAGTTCGGCGTGGTCATGGATGTCGTCATGCTGGACAATATCGCACAGACCAATGTGCACGAAGC
Organism: Methylophilaceae bacterium; assembly: GCA_035761085.1. Lineage (GTDB taxonomy): Bacteria > Pseudomonadota > Gammaproteobacteria > Burkholderiales > Methylophilaceae > DASTRT01. Next base: position 4,481 of record DASTRT010000332.1, on the reverse strand, counting down.
TGCTGGACTCATGAGCTCGAGCTTCATCCTGCGCACCGTCCTGCTCGGGCTGCTGCCGGCCGGCCTCATCCTCAGATTCGCGCCGAAACCCGAACGTCCGCTCATCGAGCTCAAATCCAAACTGCTGCTTTCCCTGGCACTGCTGGCTGTGCTGGCAGTCGCCATCCTGCCCTTCAGCGCCCACTACGCGTCATTCATTCGTGAGCACAAGACCACGCGCTTTTACGCCAATCCCAATTACTTCATCTACTCCCTCGCCAAATACCTGCCGGACCAGCTCAAGTCCGTTGCCAGCGGCCCGTTGGTTGCGACAGCGACGGATACTGTCGAGGAAGATGCCAACCACCCGCGCAAGGAGCTGGTAATCCTCGTCGTGGGGGAAACCGCGCGTGCCGATCGCTTCTCGCTCAACGGCTACCACCGGCTGACCAATCCCCTGCTGGCAAAGGAAGATGTAGTCAGCCTGAGCAATGTTTCCTCCTGCGGCACGTCTACCGGCGAATCGGTGCCCTGTATGTTCTCGGTGCTGAAGCGCAAGGAGTTCGACCGCGAGAAGGCGGCGCACTACCAGAACATCCTCGATGTGCTGAACGAGCATGGTGTGGAGGTGCTGTGGCGCGACAACAATTCGGATTCCAAGGGCGTGGCGACCCGCGTCACCTACGAAGACTTCAAGACGCCGACACTGAATCCGGACTGCGACACCGAATGCCGCGATACCGGCATGCTGCATGGGCTGGATCAGTATATTGCCGAGCGCAAGGGCAAGGATATCCTCATCGTGCTGCATCAGATGGGTAACCATGGGCCGGAATACTACCGGCGCTACCCCAAGGCATTCGAGCGCTTCACCCCGGTGTGCCGCAACAGCGACCTCGGCAGCTGCACGCGCGAGGAGATCGACAATGCCTACGACAATGCCATCCTGTATACCGATTATTTCCTGGACCAGGTGATCCAGCTGCTGAAGAAACACGATGACGAGTACGCCACGGCCATGCTGTATGTCAGCGACCACGGCGAGTCACTGGGTGAACACGGCATCTACCTGCATGCGGCGCCTTACATGATTGCCCCCAAGGAGCAGACGCATATTCCCGCCATCATCTGGATGGGCAAGCACTTCGATTACACGCTGGACCAGCTCAAGCCGTATCGCGATCAGCCCTTCAGCCACGACGATCTGTTCTGCACTCTGATGGTGACCTACGAGCTCAAGAGCAAGACCTGCGAAAGCGAAAATCAGGTGATGCGCCACAACATGGAAGTGATCAGCACCACCAAATAGGCGTCGGCTAGCCTCTGCAAAAATTCAGGGAGCGCTCATCGCACTGAAAAGGCCCAGGGAGTCCTGGCGGTGCCTGGCCCGTGCCAGGGCCGCCTCCACTTCCTGCCGGCGGCCGGCATCAGCCGCTTCCATGCCCGGCCGCGGCGGTGCTCCTAATGCCTTCTGGTAATACTCGATCGCCTTGGCGTAATCGCCGCCGCTTGCCAGCAAATCCCCGTAGAAATAATTGGCTTCCAGGCTTTCCGGATTGATGGCCAGGGCTTTCTCCAGACAGGCGCGCGCCTTGCCTCTGCTGCCGAAGGAAATGGGCCAGCCGGGTGCCTTGGCATACAGGCGGCCGAGGGTGATATAGATAGCGCCGTTCAATGCCTTGGGGTTGATTTGCTCCGCAGCCAGCAGCAGGTCGCGAGCCTGCGCGATCGCCTTCAACCCTTTCCGGCTGTTTTCCGCCTGCGCATAGCTTGCCAGTGCAATCGCCTGCCAGACCATGGGTTCTGGTGCCTGCGGGTAGTGCAGCGCCAGCGTACGCACGCGCTGTAGTAGGTCGAGAAACTTCTGCGGCCGCACTTTTGCCGGCATGTGGTACTGAATCGTCGCCCATGCCTGCATGAGCCCGGCTGCCTGGACCTCGGGCTTGTCCGCGGCGTGGCAGGGTAGCGCAAGTATCAGCAGCAGGAGAAGGACAATACGCATGGTTTGAGCATTCCGATTGTGCGGCACGGTACAAATTAATGAGGCGTTTTGGTCTAGCCTAGCGGTTACCGTACCAAACCAGAGGAGAATTTATGGCGTCCCACGACCATTACCAATCCTGCATCGACGCCTGCAATGCCTGTGCCGATGCCTGTGACCAATGCGCAGATGCCTGCGAGCGCGAAGATCCGGTGAAGATGAAGCGCTGTATCGCCCTCAACCGCGACTGCGCTGCCATCTGCCGTCTGGCGGTAAACTTCATGATGCGTGACAGCGAATACGTCGATCTGATCTGCCAGGATTGCGCGGAAATCTGCGAAGCCTGTGGCGACGAATGCGACCAGCATCCGCAGGAACATTGCCAGGCCTGCACGGTCGCCTGTCTCAAATGTGCCCAGGAATGCCTTAAAATGGGCACGGCCTGAGCCAATAAGCGCTTGGTCACATCAAGCAAGGAAAGGAAACACATGACCACTGAAACGATCAAGGTATCCGGCATGACCTGCGGCGGCTGCGCCAGCAATGTCATGCGCTCCCTGAAGGCGATAGATGGCGTCAACGACGCGCAGGTCTCGCTGGAACGCAAGGAAGCCACCGTGGATTTCGACGCATCACGCACGTCCAGCGAGCAGCTCAAGTCTGCCATCCAGCGCGCAGGGTATGAAGTCGTAAATTGAGCCTATGCGGGCTGCCGTCCTGGAAGCCCGCGTTCTCCCTGATATCCCGATGAGCGATCGAGGCTACAGCTCAGTGCCGTGACAGACGCTGATCGAGCTTGGCGAGCATGCCCTTGCGGTTCTTGTGCTCGGCCTCGTACGACAGGGTCTTGCGTAATTCCACTGCCGACAATCCCTCGAGCCTCTTGTCGATTTCCGCGATGGTCAGCTTCTGATAGGGGTCGATCGACAGGTTGCGATCGGGTGATTTGCCCTGTCTGTCCTTGCGCTGCTCGTCGCGGGTCTCGCCATACTGCGCGCGCTGCTTGTTGACGATGCGCGCCGCGACTTCATCTTCACGGCCAGGATAACGGCCTTCCTTCTTGAATCGCTTTTCCAGTTCTTTGTATTCGCGTTCCCGTTTCGGGTTGGCTCCAGCGGGCATAGAGGCCTCCTTTGCGGCAGCGGATGGCAGGTTAATGCGTGGTGTAGCCTGTCTTGTCCTGGAGTCTGGCGTTCGCCAGGGATTCATCCATGACCTGCATGGGCACCGCAGGGATAGCCTTGTATTCGCGAACCGCCGGTTTCTTCAGCGGCCCGGCTGGTGACGAGGAAAGTCGACGCCGGTATTGCGCAAATGCAACACCGGAAAAAAACCCCAGTATGCCCAGCAAGAGGGCGGAACGTTTTCGGATTGCCATTTCTACTCCTGATATTGATTTCTCAATCGGGCAAGGCCTGTAAAATCCTAAAAAAGATGGCGTTGCATTGTATGTACGCCATCAAACCGATAATCGCTGGGTTAGTGCTTCATGATTCGGCGAGTGGAAAAACAGTTGGACTTGCTGAGCATTTGCTGTAGATTCGTATCGTGCCGATTAACATTCGGTACACATAAAAACAACAAGGGGCCAGGGTAATAACTAGCTCCACGGGAAAGGGCGCAAGTGAAGTCAGGATTGTTCACGTTATGGCTCCTGCTCTCGGCAAACGTCGTCTTTGCTGAAGAAGTAGCACCAGCCGAGCCAGCTCAGGCACAGGATGAGGAGGCACCTAGCCGCAGCCTCACGGATGTATTCAAATTAAGCGGCTTCGGCACGCTAGGTATCGTCGGCTCAGACAATGACCGGGCGGATTTCGTCACCAGCGTTGCGCAATCCAATGGCGCCGGTTATACCCGCGACTGGAGCGCCAGCGTCGATAGCCGCGTCGGCGTACAGCTCTCCTTCATACCGACCGACAAGTTCTCCGCCGTTCTGCAGCTCATTTCCGAGCAGGATTACAAGAGCTCGTGGGAGCCCGATGTCGAATGGGCCTACCTGCAATACAACTTCACGCCTGATTTTTCATTGCGCGCGGGCCGTATGGTGCTGCCCACCTTCATGTTCTCGGAGCAACGTAAGGTCGGCTTCTCGCTGCCGTGGGTACGGCCGCCGGCAGAGTTCTACAACGTGCCAAACACCACTACGGACGGCCTCGGCGCTATTTACAGACACCATTTCGGTGAGCTCAACTACACTCTGTATGCCACCTATGGTCAGGACGATTCCAAATTCCAGGGCGGCACCCACAGCAAATCGCGCGAGTCGTTCACGCTGAGCAATACCTTCGATTACGGCAACACGAGCTTCCGGCTCGCCTACTCGCGTGTAAAGATCACCTTGGACGAAGTCGACGACCTGCTCTCGATCTATCGCGCCTTCGGTCCGCAAGGTGAGGCCATCTACGACAAATTCAGCGCGCATGACCGTGAGTTCCGCCAGATAGGCGCAGGGATCTGGCATGACACTGGTAAATGGTTTGCCGGCGGCGAATGGAGCCGCGCTTACACCGACACCATGATC
>DASTRT010000331.1:0-3915 GCA_035761085.1 Methylophilaceae bacterium | reverse complement strand
TAGCCCACCTTGAATTTGCGCGGCAGGTAAAGGTCGCCATAAATCGGCTCTTCATCCTTGTGGGGGATGCCCTTGCTTTCGCCATACCAGATTTCCGGGTAGGCGCCCGTCTTGGGGATGAGCCGCTGGCTGGTGGCCTTGGCCAGCGCAGCCACCTTGCGATGCACTTCGGAAATAGCCGGATTGGCGCCGCATACGACGCCGCGGCTATCGTCGCCACAGGCGGCAATGGTATCCAGGCCGATATCGCGAATGGCCTGCATGCAGGCCTGCAACTGGCGCTTGCGCACGCCATGCAGCTGGATGGTCTGGCGCGTGGTGATGCGAAGCCCGCGCTCGGCGTATGTGCGGGCGATATTGTCCAGGCCCAGCCACTGATCGCGGGTCAGCAGGCCGCCCGGAATGCGCATGCGTACCATGAACTGGAACACGGGTTCCAGCCGACGTTGGGAGCGCTCGAAGCGCACGTCACGGTCATCCTGCTGGTAGATGCCGTGGAATTTCATGAGCAAGGGATCGTCGCCGGGTACGGCGCCGGTCAGGGTATCCTTGAGGCCCTCGGCGATGGTGCCGCGCAGATGGTTGCTGCGCTGCTTCAGCTGCTCATTGGAATGCAGCTTGGCAACGGGCTGGGTGATATCGGTACTGCGGTCAATCTGCTGCGTTTTCATCTCGGTATCCATCAGTAGAGATTGCGGTGGATGCGTTTTTCCGTGTTCAGGCCTTCCCACAACGCCTTCTTGTGCAGGACACCCTCGAGCCAGAAGCGGATGGCGTTTTCGCATTCGGTGAGGCGTTCGCGGTTGCCGCACAGGTAGAGGTGGCCGCCCTCTTCCAGCCATGAAACCAGGCGCTCGGGCTGTTCCATGAGGCGGGTGGCAAGCGTGCTGTGCGGTTCATCCTGGTAGAAAACCGTATCCACGTGCTGCAGGAGACCATCGGCATGGGCCTGCTGGAAATCCAGCTGATAGAGGAAATCTTCCTCGAAGCTCTGTTCAGCAAAGATGAGCCAGGCCGGATGCGTGTGACCCGCGGCCTTGATCTCCTGGATAAAAGACCGGAAAGGCGCAATGCCGGTGCCTTCGGCAATCAGGATGAGGGGTGCATCCTGCGCCTCGGGCAAACGGAAGCGGTGGTTGGCATGCGGATAGATCCGCAGGCTTTCCCCCGGCGAAATGTTGAGCAGGAAATCGGAGGCGATGCCCCGCTCTATCCTGTTCCGGAAAGGGTAGCGATACTGCTGCACGGTGAGGTGCAGTTCGTCGCTCATCAAATTGGGGCTGCTCGCCACGTCATAAAGGCGCGGTTGCAGCGGACGCAGGCTGTCCACCAGCATTTGCGCATCAGGAGTACCGCGATGCTGACTGATTAGGTCCAGCACCTGGTGTGTGCGCAGGAATTCGCGCTGCTGCTTGCTCTCTGTTGCCAGCAGCTCTTTCAGCACGTCGGCTTTGGCGACTTCTGCCCAGGTTTCCAGGAAGCGCTGGCCGGGAATGGTCAGGTCACGCGCTTCGCGCAGGGCCTGCACCAGCGGCATTGCCTGGCCATCCAGGGTGACCGGCTGTTCGCCGGACAATTTTGTAGCGTCGAGCACTGCCGCCACCAAGGCCGGCGGGTTTTCAGCCAGCACGCCGACGGCGTCGCCTGCAGCGACGGTGAAATTCTCGTCATCCAGCGCGATGGCCAGATGATGGATGGGGTCGCCGCGCTTGTCGCTACTGAGCCGCAGGTTCTCGATGACCTCCGCCATCAGGGGCTGCTGCTTGGAATAGGCCTGCTGCGTGGGTTCTGCCCTGCTCTCCACGGCAACAGAAGTCGATCCTTCGCTGGGCAGGCAATTCAGTACGACGTCCATCCATTGGCGTGCGGGTTCGGCAAAATCCACATCGCACTCGGTACGTGCGACGATTCGGGTCGCCTTGAGCTGGGCCAGGCGCTCGTCGATCTGCCGGCCCGTTTTGCAAAAGTGCTCATAGCTGCTGTCACCAAGGGCGAGCACGGCATAATTGAGCTGCTGCAGATCCGGCCCGGGGTCTTGCATCAGGCTGTTGAAGAATGCGGTGATGGGCTCGGGCGGGTCGCCGTCGCCGTGCGTGCTGCAAATTACCAGCAGGTACTGGAACTTGGCCAGCTGGCGCAGCCGGATGTCCGCCAAGGAGGCTATCTGCGCCGATATGCCCTGCTTGGCGGCCCGGCTACCCATTTGACGGGCCAGCTTTTCCGAATTGCCGGTTTCGCTGCCGTACGCAATCAGTATCCTGGCGCTCTTGTTTTCTAGGGTTTTTGCTGGGACGGAACCGGCAGGTCTGCCTGCCAGATAGCCACTCAGCCATAAGGCCTGGTTGCTGTCCAGGCGGCTGACGATGGTGCTGATTTCATTCCAGAGGTCGTCAGCAAACAGCTGACTGGCCGGGTTGCTTTGCATGTCCGATTCAAGTGCCAAAGATAGGCCTTGAAGTATGGCGGCAAAAGTTTTGGTTGAATAATGAAATTAAATCGTATTTATTATGAATATTTTTGATAGATAAGCCTTCCTCATGGATATTGACCAGGCAAGAACCTTTGTCGAAATCGTTCGGGCGGGCAGCTTCATCGCGGCTGCCGAAACCCTGCATATCACGCAAACTGCTGTTACGGCGCGCGTGCGCAATCTCGAAGACCAGCTCGGCTGCCGCCTCTTCATCCGCAACCGGCAGGGGGCGAGCCTGACCGAAAACGGCGAGCGCTTCCTGCTGCACGCTACCCAGCTGATTCATACCTGGGATGCCGCCAAGCGTGAACTGCCCTTGCCCGAAGGCACCGGCGACATTGTCACTGTGGGTGGTGAAATCAGTTTGTGGAATCCCCTTTTCCTGGAATGGATACGCCTTATTCGCGAAGCGCATCCGGAGCTGGCCGTCCGCGCCGACGTCGGAGATATGCAGAAACTGCAACAGGAAATGCGAAATGGCGTGATGGACGCAGCGCTCGTCCACCAACCCGAGTACAGCTACGATATCCAGGTGGAACAGCTGATCGAGGAAAAGCTGGTGATGGTGCAATCAGCGAGTAACCCCGCGCCGTATATTTATATCGACTGGGGCGAGGCATTCCGCCGCCAGCACGACGCTGCCCTGCCCCAGTATGCACGTGCCAGCCTCGCCCTGAATCTGGGCCCGCTGGCTTTGAATTACATCCTGCAAAAAGGCGGTAGCGGCTATTTCCGCACGCGTGTGGTTCAGCAGCATCTTGAGGAAGGCCGGCTCGAACTGGTCCCTGATACACCGGAGTTTTCCTATCCCGTCTATCTGATGTCCAGACGGAATAACCAAAATCCGCTGCTACAGAACGTGCTGCAAATCCTGCGGGATGCCGCCCGGGAGCAGACCCTTTGGTCACTGGAATCTTGAAGGGCTAGCGCACAGAACGCCACATTGCAAAATCGGACACTGAACCATTCAGATGCAAGGAATGCACGATGAAACCCGACCAGAATAGCGTCCATGAACTGTTTAGCATGTCAGCGTTGGCGACTGTCCTGCTTATTGGCTGCGGCACGCCTATGGAATCCCGCGCGCAGGGTGAAAATGCCCCAGACGTCCAATCTTCCCGCCCTGCACAGTGCAAACCGCTGGAGACGCGACCCAGGGAAACCAAATACGAGCCGGCATTTCCCGGCCAGACTCGCATATGCAGCGTGGATTCCAAGGTGGATTTCAGCACGACTGTCATCACCCGCAATCTGGATCATCCCTGGTCTGTGGAGCCGCTACCGGATGGCAGTTTGCTGGTAAGCGAGAAGCCGGGGCATTTGCGCATCGTCAGTCAGGATGGCAAGATCAGCCCTCCAATCGAGGGCGTATTGCCCGTGGATGCGCGTGGCCAGGGGGGATTACTCGATGTGGCGTTGAGCCCCGATTTCGCCAATGACCGTAC
>DASTRT010000330.1:0-10637 GCA_035761085.1 Methylophilaceae bacterium | reverse complement strand
GCCAGCCAGCCCTTGGCGGTATCTCCAAGCAGAGTCAATGCAGCTGCGATCTTCTTGCCGCTACGCAACACATTGGTAGCACCGGGATTACCGGATCCAACCGTACGTGGGTCTGGCAGGCCGAACAGCTGGCTCATGATGATGCCAAACGAAATGGAGCCCAGCAGATAGGCGCCTATTACAAATATCGGTACAAAAACCAGCTCAGTCATCTTAGTTGTTCTAAAATCCGGGAAAGCGGATTCTATACGATATGGACACGATTTTTATCAGCGAGATCAAGGCAGAAGTAAAACTGGGCGTACCTGATTGGGAGCGCCTGCTGCCGCAGACCGTGCTGCTGGACATTGAAATTGAAATGCCGCATAGCCGCTCCTGCGAAACTGACGATATCCAAGATACCATAGACTATGGGCAAGTGGTTGTTCAGATTAGACAAAGTCTGGTCGAGAAGAACTTTCGCCTCGTGGAAGCCCTGGCCGAACATGTCTGTCAACTTATACTTGCCAATCACGACACACCGCGGGTCAAGGTCAAGGTAGGCAAGCCCGGCATCCTGCTGGGTGTGAAGCAACTGGGCGTCATCATCGAGCGCCACAGAGCAGGCTGATTACCCTCGCGGGTGATGCATGGCGTGCAGCTGCTTCAGCCGCTCGCGCGCCACATGCGTATAAATCTGCGTAGTGGAAATATCGGCGTGGCCTAGCAGCATCTGCACCACGCGCAAATCGGCGCCATGGTTCAGCAAGTGCGTAGCGAATGCGTGACGCAGCACGTGCGGTGACAAGGGTTTTCGAATGCCGGCTTTTGCCGCGTGGCGCTTTATCAGGTACCAGAACGACTGCCGCGTCATGGCTTCCCCACGCTGGGTGACGAACAGGCTGTCGCTCAATTGTCGCTGCATTATTGTCGGGCGTGACTCTTTCAAATAGCGCGCTACCCAATCCACCGCTTCTTCACCCATGGGCACCAGCCGAGTCTTGCTGCCCTTGCCGGTTACGCGGATTACACCTTCGTTGAGGCTGACTTCGGTGACCCGCAAGCCGACCAACTCTGATACCCGCAAGCCGCAGGCATAAAGAATCTCCAGCATTGCGCGATCGCGCAGCCCCAGGGGCTGGTTGATATCGGGTGCCGCCAGCAAGACTTCCACGTCCTCTTCGGTCAGGCTTTTTGGCAGCGAACGTGGCAGCTTGGGTGAATCGATCTGCAGCGTGGGATCGGTTGGAACCGCGTTTTCCCTGAGCGCATAGCGGTAAAAGCGGCGCAGGCTGGCAATCAGCCGGCTGATACTGCGCGGCTTGCTCTTAGGGAAGCGGGCTGCAAGATACTGCTGGATCTCGAGCTGCCCGGCATTAGCCAGGTTTTTGCCCTTTTTCTGCAGCCAGTCGGCGAACAGCTGCAAATCGCGGCGGTAGCTGTCCAGCGTGTTTTTCGACAAGCCATCTTCCAGCCACAGATGATCAATGAAGGCATCCAGCAGGGCCGGATCAGGGCTGTTCATGACCTCTTTTCATGATCCAGCAGCCATTGCTTCACCTTGAGTCCATCGCGGTTCCCCTGCATGAAACCGCCCAGGCCTTTTTTGGCAACCACGCGATGACAGGGAATGAACAATGGTACCTGATTGGCGCCACATACATTCGCCACGGCACGCGGACCCGAGCCTACCTTTTCTGCAAGCTCGCCGTAGCTCAACGTCTGCCCGCTGGGGATAGCGGCAATGGCGCGCCAAACGCGTTTCTGGAAAGGAGTGCCCTTGACTGCATAAGGCACACTCAATGCAGTCTCGGGATTATCCAGGTACTGACGCACCTGCCGCGCCACGTCCTGGGTAAAAGGCTCTGCCGGTTGCCGCTCCTGCAGCGCTTCCGGAATCAGCTCGATACCGACGAGAAAATCATCCTGCACGCGAATGCCGACACTGCCGAAGGGGGCAGGGATGATGGCGTCGTAGTGTTTCTCCATGGGGCAATCTTAGCGCAAATAAAAAAGCCCCGAAACTCGGGGCTTTTTGTAAAACAAGGAAAGCGCTTATTCCTGTGGTGCAGCGGCTTCGGTCGTGACTTCTGGCGCCATGACTTCCTTGTCACGATACTGCAGCTTTTCCTTGATGCGTGCGGACTTGCCGGAACGCTCGCGCAGGTAGTAGAGCTTGGAACGGCGTACATCACCGCGGCGCTTCACTTCAATGCTGGCAATCAGCGGCGAGTAGGTCTGGAAAGTACGCTCCACGCCTTCGCCGGAAGAAATCTTGCGGACGATGAAAGAAGAATTGAGGCCACGGTTGCGCTTGGCGATGACCACGCCTTCATAGGCCTGCACACGCTTGCGGTTGCCTTCCACCACGTTCACGCCTACGACAACAGTGTCGCCGGCAGAGAAGTCGGGAATGTTCTTGCCCAGGCGGGCAATCTCTTCCTGTTCCAGTTGCTTGATGATATCCATCTTTGTTGCTCCTTCTAGTTATGCGAGTCTTGTTCCTGCTCTTGATCCAGATCCGCGAGCAGCCGAGACTCCTCTTTTGACAACGGCCTTGCGGCCAGTAAATCCGGGCGTCTTTCCCGGGTTTTCCGCAGCGACGCCTTGAGTCGCCACTGCCTGATCCTGGCATGATTACCGGAGAGCAAAACCTCCGGCACCTTCATGCCCTTGTATTCTTCGGGACGCGTATAGTGCGGGCAATCCAGCAACCCGTCCACAAACGAATCCTCAGTCGCCGAATCCGCGTCGCCCAATGCGCCTGGCAGCTGACGCACAATCGCATCTATCAGCACCATGGCCGGCAATTCACCGCCAGATAACACGTAGTCGCCGATGGAATATTCTTCATCCACCTGGCTCGCCAGCAGACGCTCATCCACGCCTTCGTAGCGACTGGCCAGTATCACCAGTCCGGGCTCCTGCGTTAGCTGCATGACCAGCGCATGCGTCAGCGGCTTGCCTTGTGGCGACAGGTGGATGACTTTCGGCCTCGCTACGCCGACAGTCTGTTGCCTGTCCTTGGCTGCTGCAATCGCCTTTTCCAAGGGCTCTGCCAGCATCACCATGCCCGGGCCGCCGCCATACGGCCTGTCATCCACCGTGCGGTAGGCATCGGTCGTGAAATCCCTAGGATTCCACATCTGCAACTCATACAGCCCGTTTTCCAGTGCACGCGAGGTGATGCCGTAACGGCTGATCGCCTCGAACATCGCAGGAAAAAGCGTAATGACATCGAAGCGCCTGATGCTCAAAACTCGGCATCCCAGTCAACGATGATCAGCCGCTTTTCCAGGTCCACTTCCGGCACTACCTGATCAATGAACGGGATCAACCGCTCGTGATCACCCTGCTTCACTACCAGCACATCATTGGCGCCGGTCTGCATCACATCCACCACCTTGCCGAAATCGACCTGCTGGAGATTCTGCACATCCAGCCCGATCAGATCGGCATGGTAAAACTCGTTCTCTTGCAAAGCAGGCAAAGCATCGCGGGGCACTGCAATATGCCTGCCCTTGAGCGCCAGAGCCGACGTCCTGTCAGTCACACCGGCCAGTTTTACCAGCAAGGTATTGGCATGCACTCGCGCTGCCTCGACCTGGAGCTTTTGCCAGGGCGTTTTCCTGGGGCCTTCGTCGCGACCTATCCACCATTCGGGATAATCCAGCAGGCCATCCAGTTCTGCAGTCTCGGGCTGAACTTTAACCCAGCCCAGAATGCCATAAGGGGCGACGATGCGCCCCATGACAATCATTTCATCCACAGCAAGCCAGCCATCAGCCCCTGTTTGCCGTTAACGGCAAAATGATCAGGGAGCTTCCGGTGCGTCTGGAAGTGCGTCGCCGGCGGTTTGCTCGGCTTCGGCCTTCTTGGCTTTAGGCTTGGCTTCCTTGGCAGGCTTCTCGGCTTCAGCCTTCTTGGCTGCCGGCTTGGCCTTGGCTGCCTTCTTCTCGACAGGAGCCGCAGCTTCCGTTACGGCAGCAACTGGGGAGAATTGCTTGACCAGGCGGGCTACGCAATCGGAAAGCTGAGCGCCCTTGCCACGCCAGTAGTCGATACGCTCGCTGTTGAGGCGCAGACCTTCGACGCCTTCCTTGGCGAGCGGATTGTAGAAACCAACACGCTCAATGAAGCGGCCATCGCGACGGTTGCGGGAATCAGCAACGACTACGCTGTAAAAAGGGGTCTTCTTCGCGCCACCGCGGGCGAGCCGAATGATCACCATAATTTCGTTCTCTTTAGTCTAGACAGAAAGGCGCGGATTTTACGTTATATATGATGAGGTTGCAACCGCGGGGTCATGCAGGCCGATAACGGGTCGGATCCGGCAGTCCCGCAGCCAGAAAGCCTTCACGCCGCAGACGGCAGGAGTCGCACTTCCCGCAGGCGCGCCCCTGTTCGTCCGCCTGATAGCAGGAGACGGTCAATGCATAGTCCAGGCCGTGCCGGTGACCCAGTTGGACGATTTCCGCCTTGGTCAGGTCGATCAGCGGCGCATGCACGGTAATGGTATTGCCTTCGACCGCCGCCTTGGTGGCGAGGTTAGCCATGCGTTGGAAGGCGTCGACATATTCCTTGCGGCAATCCGGGTAGCCGGAATAATCCAGCGCATTCACCCCGATGAAAATATCCCGCGCACCCAGCACTTCCGCCCAGGCAAGCGCAAGCGACAGCATGATGGTATTGCGCGCCGGCACATAGGTTACGGGAATGCCTTCTGTGGGCGACTGCGGCACGGCTATGCTGGCGTCGGTCAGCGCCGAGCCGCCGAACATGGAAAGATCGAGCTGGACGATGCGATGGGCAGCCGCTCCCAGCTCTTCCGCCACGCGCCTGGCGGCTTCCAGCTCGGCAATATGCCGCTGGTGATAATCCAGGCTCAGGCAATAACATTTATAGCCTTGGCTGCGAGCTACCGCGAGCACCGTGGCCGAATCCAGACCGCCCGAAAGCAGCACCACGGCTTTCCTTGCAGTGTTCGAAATCATTTGCCCGGCACCTCACCCCACAGGATTTTATGCAGCTGCACCTGCATGCGCACCGGCAACCTGTCCTGCAGTACCCATTCAGCCAGATCGGTCGGGTTCACCTGCTGATAGACCGGCGAAAACAGCACGCTGCACTTGTCGGCAAGATGATGCTCGGCCATAACTTTCTTCGCCCATTCGTAGTCCTCACGGTTGCACAGCACAAACTTGATCTCGTCTTCCGGCTTGATGTGCGCCAGGTTTTCCCAACGGTTCTTCTCCACTTCGCCCGAGGCGGGTGTCTTGATGTCGAGAATGACCGAAACGCGCGGGTCGACGCCGCTGATATCCATGGCGCCACCGGTTTCCAGAGAAACGTCGTAGCCGGCATCACAGAGTTCGTGCAGCAAGTTCAGGCATTCCTTCTGCGCCAGCGGCTCGCCGCCGGTGACGGTAACAAAGCGGGCGCCGTACTGGGCAACCTCAGACAGGATATCCGCGATTTCCATGCTCTTCCCGCCGTGGAACGCATATGCCGTATCGCAATATACGCAGCGCATGGGACAGCCGGTAAGGCGCACGAACACCGTGGGTAGCCCGATGCGGGACGACTCCCCTTGCAGGGAGTGGAAGATTTCATGGATGCGCAACTTCATGGAAATGAATCAGAACTGCCAATGTAAAAAGGCAGATTCTACAGGCAAAGACGCAAGCTTACAGGTAAGGGATTAGCGGGACTTGATGGATTCCAGCACGGCCAGGCGCTTCTTCGCGCTGGGGGCCACTTCGCTGTTGGGGTAACGGGTCAGCAACGTCTTCAGGGTCTGTTTTGCGCCCTCGACATCGGAAAGCTGGATCTGGCTGTTGGCAATGCTGAACATGGCATCTGGCACCCGCTTGTGGGTCGGATATTGCTTGATCAGCTTCTGCTGCGTATTCATCGCAGCCTTGTAATTCTTCAGCGAATACTGGGTATAACCCAGTGCATACTGCGCCTCGGGCGCCATGCTGCTATTCGGATAATTCTGCAGGAATTTCTCATAGGCAGAGAAAGCTTCCTTGTACTTGCCGGCCTGATACAAGGCCTGGGCGTTTTCAAAATCCTTGGCTTCGGAGCCGCCCCCCGCAGGTTCCAGGGTAGGCGCCACGGTGGCGGTCATGCTGGATGCTTCACCCGCAGCAGGCGGAGTTCCACCGGCTGTCGGCCCACCCGCAGGTGGCGTCATGCCTTCCGTCGTTCCTGGTTGTGCAGCCGCTGGCGTTGCGCCGGATTCTATCTTGCGCAGCCGGGCGTCCACATCGGTATACAGATCACGCTGACGCTGCTGGCCCATCTCGATATTATGGGTGGCAACTTCCAGCTGACCTTTCATGTTGCTGACTTCCTGCTTGAGCTGGTCAATCTGGGCTAGCAGATCCATGAGGCCCTGGCCCTTGACTACGTTCTCGACCTCGGACAATCGCTGTTCCAGTGCCTGCTGGGTTTTCTTTATCTCATCCAGCGTGGCCTGATTAGCCTGATTCTGCGCCTGGACCTGCTGTGCCAGCTCCTTGACTCGCTCACGCGCTTCGCTGTCGCTGAATAAGGCGGCATGGGCGGCGGGAGGAACGGCGAGCAGGAAAACCCAGGTCAGAATCAGTTTTCGCATGGGGTCTTATTCGCCTGCGTAAATGATGTCTACACGACGATCGAGCTCACCGCACTTGATATCACCGGCGCAGCTCTTGGCCTTTTCTTCGCCGTAGCTGACGGTTTCGATCTGCGAATCCTGTACACCCAGTACGTTCAGGGCATTCTTGACTGCAACAGCACGGCGCTGGCCCAGAGCCAGGTTGTATTCACGCGTACCGGCATCGTCGGTATTGCCTTGCAGGGTCACCTTGGCATTGCTGTGAGAAGCCAGGTACTTGGCATGCGCTTCGATCAGGGCACGGAATTCAGGCTTGATGTCATCCTTGTCGAAATCGAAGTAGATGCTGCGCTTGGACAGAATGCTGTTGGGGTCGGTCAGCGGATTGCCGGACATGTCGGAACCGGCCACACCAGCGGTAGAAGCAGAACCTTCATCGGTGGGCGCTGCTGCCGATTCGGTACCCATGCTCTTGTCCTCGACTTCAGGCGCAGACGTGGTTTTGACAGGCTTGCTGGAACATGCAGCCAGCATTGCTGCCAGCATGACACTCATTAACAGATGTTTTTTCATTTTTCCTCTCCTATTAATTACTGCAGATTTACATCAAAAAAACCTACTTGACGGCAGGGCCCCAAGCCGGTTCGCGAACATTGCCCGTAGTCTCGCTGAGACGCTGTTTCACGCGACCATCTGCTGAAACGGCAGCCAATGTTCCCTTACCCCTGACTGTGGTTGCATACAGAATCAAACGCCCATTAGGTGCGAAGCTCGGGGATTCGTCCTGAGGCCCATCGCTGAGAATCTGTACCTGTCCGGTCGTCAGATCCTGCAGGGCGACA
This sequence comes from Methylophilaceae bacterium, assembly GCA_035761085.1. GTDB lineage: Bacteria > Pseudomonadota > Gammaproteobacteria > Burkholderiales > Methylophilaceae > DASTRT01. Next base: position 3,212 of record DASTRT010000330.1, on the reverse strand, counting down.
CGGAACCCTCCCTGCCCACGGCTGATAAAGGCCATGGATTTGCCGTCAGGCGATATACGCGGGCTCACATTATAACTTCCTTCGTAAGTCACGCGCTGTGCATCCCCCCCTGACGGAGAAATTCGATAAATCTGTGGACTGCCGCCGCGGTCCGAGGTGAAGTATATCCACTGCCCGTCGGCAGACCAGAATGGCTCGGTGTCGATGCGCGAACTCTGCGATAACGGCCGCAATCCCGTGCCATCTGCATTGATGATATACAGCTGGGAATTGCGGTCATGCGTCAGCACCAGAGCCAGTTTGTTGCCATCCGGCGCCCAGGAAGGCGCACTGTTATTTCCCTTGTAATTGGCCAGCACATAGCGCTTGCCGGAAACCAGCGACTGCACATACACCACGGGTTTTTTTCTTTCAAAGGAAACATAGGCAAGTCTTGTTCCGTCCGGCGACCAGGAAGGCGAAATGATGGGCTCATTGGAAGCCACGACGGACTGCGGATTGAAGCCATCGGCATCGGCCACCTGCAGCGAGTAGCGCTTGCCCGCCTTGGTGACATAGGTGATGCGGGTGGAAAATACGCCGGGCTCACCGGTGAGCTTTTCATAGATGACGTCGGCAATTCGGTGAGCCGTCAACCTCAACTGTGCCGGGGCGATGGTGTATTCGAGGCCGGTGAGCTGGTTCTGCCGCAAGACGTCGAGCAGACGGAAGGAAACCTTGAGCTGGTTGCCTGGCAGATTCTCGACCTTGCCGATAGTCAGCGCCTGTGCCTGCAGGGACGCCCATTCCGGATAGCGTACCTCGCTGACATCATGCGGCTGGTTGGCGATGCCGCGTGTCTCGAGCACGCGGAATAGGCCGCTGCGACGCAGGTCCGCTGCGATGACATCGGAAATGGCCTGCTGCTGGCCGAGCGCTTGTGGATTGGCCGGCTGTGCGAAAGGCACGATGGCAATAGGAATCTGCTGGGCGGCACCGCCGACGATCTCGATCGTCAGCGCGGCGCGGCTGGTTAATGGCAACAACAGGAAAGCCAATGGCAAAAATATGCGTAGATTCATCATCACGTCAGTTTAGGGCTACAAAGTTAATCAAAGTTCCGTATGGATGAGCTTGTGCTTCAAGCGCACCCAAAGGGTTCATTCAGTCTAGTTGTCATTCGGCCGGAATTTCAGCCTCAAATCACGAAATCGTGCAAACAAATCCGCCTGAGGCGGCACGGGCAGGGGTTGAGACTGCAAAATAGCACGTTCCACCGACTCATCACAAGCCGACAAGCCACTCCCCTTGAGGAGTTTTGGCGTACCGATCACTTCGCCAGTCGGCATCAGGCTGATTTCCAACTCCAGCTCCGGCTTGCCCGTTCCGCATAGCTGCCGGTTCACGTTCTGCCTGATCTTTCGACTGATCAGGCTGACATACTTATCCACCTCGGCCGCATTGGCGGCTGCCTCAGCTGCATTCACCGCAGGCGCTGCGCTTTTCGGCTGATCCTGCACCTTCATCTCTTCCGCTGCCAGCATCTTCTGCAGCTCTTCCAGCTTTTGCTTGTTCAATTTCTCCGGTTCAGGCTTGGGCGGCTCTGGCTTCTTCTCCACCTTCTTCTCAGGTGGCTTCGGCTTGGGCTTCTCCACCTTCTTTTCCGGCGGCTTCTCCTTCACCGGCTCTTTCTTCACCTGAATCTCGGCCTTGGGCTCCGGCTTCGGTTCAGGCTTGGGCGGTTCGGGTTTTGGCTCCGGTTTCGGCGGCTCCGGCTTCGGTTCAGGCTTGGGCGGCTCAGGCTTTAGCTCCGGTTTCAGCTGCGGCTTCACTTGAGGTGCCGGCAAGCTGTCCCACAACTCAACCTGAGCCACATTGGCCGGCTGCACCGTTTTCCAGTCAAAGGAAAACACCAGGATGGCCAGCAAAATCCCATGCACCAGCACCGACAGCAGACCCGCCTTCACTGCCTGCGGATTTTCACGCTTGCGATTCATCAGCAATCAGGGCGCCGGCTTGAACAGCAGACCAACCTTTTCCACCTTGGCCATTTTCAGCATATCCATCACTTCAGCCACCTTGCCGTACTCGACCTTCTCATCGGCAGCCACCACGACCGAGCGCTGAGGTTCCTTTTCCAGCTGGCTGCGAATTTCATACAGCAGCTCATCGCGCTCCATCGCCTTCCCATCCAGTTCGGCCTTGCCGTTGCGCTTGACGCTAACTACCAGTGGCGCGCTCGGCTGCTTCAGGGCCTGACCGACCTGGGGCAGCTCCACCACACCCGGATTGGTCAAGGGCGCGGTCACCATGAAAATCACCAGCAGCACCAACATAACGTCGATGTAGGGCACCACATTGATCTGGTTCATCAGGCGGCGCGATTTGCGGCGGCGACTCATGCTTGCCTCCCCGCGGGGTAAAGTTCAGCCCCTGCCATGGCTATAAGCACTCTATCTGCTCCAGCAGTTTTCGAATGTCTGGTTCCGCACATAGTCAGGCCTTGCGTTGCAGGATATTGGTGAATTCCTCGATGAAGCTTTCATACCGCACTGAAAGCCGGTCGACACTGGCGGCGAAACGGTTGTAGGCAATGACGGCGGGGATGGCGGCAAACAGGCCGATGGCAGTGGCAATCAACGCCTCGGCAATGCCGGGTGCCACATGAGCCAGGGTTGCCTGTGCCACGTTGGCAAGGCCGCGGAAGGCATTCATGATCCCCCATACCGTCCCCAGCAGGCCGATATACGGGCTGACAGAACCGACCGAAGCAAGGAAGGGCAGGTGTGCATCCAGCTCATCCATCTCTCGATTGTAGGCCGCTCGCATGGCGCGTCGCGCACTTTCCATGACGTCGCTGACCTCCAGCCCGCCCTGGCGCTTGAGCCGGGCAAACTCGTTGAATCCTGCTTCGAAGATGCTGGCCATGCCGCGCACATTACGGCGGCCCGAAGTGACGCCCTCATAAAGCTGATTGAGGTCGCCGCCGGTCCAGAAGGCACGCTCGAAATCCGCGGCATCCTTGTCGGCACGCTTGATCGTGAACATCTTGATAAAAATGTACCACCACGAAACCAGCGAGGTGATCAGCAGAATGCCCATCACAATCTGCACTGGCACGCTGGCACCCGAAAGCAGGGTAAACAGCGACATGTCGGTCGACGTACTCATGGGAAGGTTCATGCAGGCTCCATCGTTTTTATAACAGTTCGAATCGAATCGGGAATGCTCAC
>DASTRT010000329.1:0-2781 GCA_035761085.1 Methylophilaceae bacterium | reverse complement strand
TCCGACAACTGGACCGGACATCGTTTCACCGATTTCTTCAATCTGCTGAAGATTGAAGGACAATGGAAGATCATGAACAAGGTTTTCCACCTGCATGCCCAATAACAAGTTGCATAAAAATATGATTTGTTGAGGAGAATGTGAATGAACAAGCCGGTTGATGGAGTCCAGACCTTTCACGGGGGATGCCCGCACGATTGCCCCGACACCTGTTCCATGATTTTCGAGGTGGAGAATGGCAAGCTGAAAAGCGTGAAAGGCAATCCCGAGCATCCGATGACGCGCGGCGGCCTGTGCGTGAAGCTCCGGGATTACGAAAAGCGCCACTATCATCCCAACCGGCTCCTGTATCCCATGAAGCGCGTCGGCCCCAAGGGCAGCAAGCAATTCGAACGGATTACCTGGGACGAAGCGCTCGATACCATCGTCGATCGTTGGCAGTCGCTGATTGCCCAATACGGTGCGCGCGCCATCCTGCCGGCCAGCTATCTTGGCAACCAGGGCCTGGTGCACGGCCTCAACGGCGGCGATGCCTTCTTCAACCGCCTGGGTGCCACGGTCTGCGAACGCACTTATTGCGGCGAAGGCTCCTGCACGGCCTGGCTGTTGACTGTCGGCCCGACCGCTGGCGTCGATCCGGAAAGCTTCATTCACTCCAAGTACATCGTCGTCTGGGCCAGCAATTCGGTCTCCACCAACCTGCATCACTGGCACATCATCAAGGATGCGCAGAAGAAGGGCGCCAAGGTCGTGGTCGTCGATTCCTATGCTTCCAAGACCGCCAAGGAAGCCGACTGGCACATTGCGCCCAAGCCCGGCACCGACGGCGCGCTGGCTATGGCCATGATGAACGTCATCATCAGCGAGGGCCTGGCCGACATGGATTATGTGCAGAACTACACGGTGGGCTTTGAACAGCTAGCCGAGCGCGCCAAGACGCGTACGCCGGAATGGGCGGAAGAGATTACCGGCATCCCGGCCGAGGATATCCGCCGCTTTGCACGTGAATACGCAACCACCGCGCCCGCTGCCATTCGCATCGGTGTGGCGCTGGAGCGCAACTTCGGCGGCAGCCAGGCCATCCGCGCTGTCACCTGCCTGCCCGCATTGATCGGTGCCTGGCGTCATGTCGGCGGCGGCATCCTGCAGTTCCCCGTATGGGAGCACCCGTACAAGTTCGACGTCATCTGCCGCCCGGATCTGATTCCCGAAGGCACGCCGGTGGTCAACCTTCTGCAGCTGGGTCGTGCGCTGCTGGGCGAAATCCCGCTGGAAGTGCCGATCAAATCGCTCATGGTGTGGAATTCCAACCCGGTTACGCAATCGCCGGAGACCGACAAGATCGTCGAAGGCCTCAAGCGCGAGGACCTGTTCACCATCGTCGCAGACCATTTCATTTCCGATACCGCGTCGTATGCCGATATCGTATTGCCGGCGGCCATGGGCGCCGAGCAGGAAGACATGATTTTGTCTTGGGGGCACTTGTACCTGACCTACAACACCAAGTGCGTGGAGCCGCCGGGAGAAGCACTCCCCAACAATGAGATTTTCCGTCGGCTCGCGGCGCGCCTGGGTTTTGAGGAAGAGCAATTCAAGTGGTCGGACAGCGAGTGCCTGGAAAACTACGTGGACTGGAATTCACCGGCCTGCGAAGGCATCGATCTCGACTACATGCGCCAGCACGGCTTCGCCCATCTCAAGGTCGGCGGCCGTGACGATCGTGCACCGCACAAGGAAGGCAATTTCCCCACGCCTACCGGCAAGTGCATGTTCTATGTGGAAGGTGCCAAGAATTTTGTCGCCGGCCCGTTCCGGCAGATGTACGACGGCTTCCAGCCCGGCGAGGACCTCGATCCGCTACCGGATTATGTGGAAAACCGTGAGTCTCCAGCTTCAAACCCGGCACTGGCAGCCAGATACCCGCTCAACATCATCTCGACCAAGAGCCACGGCTTCCTCAATTCCTGCTATGCCAATATGGATGACAAAATTCGCGGTCAGGGCGAGCAGTTCGTGCTGATCAATCAGGTCGATGCTTCTGCTCGCGGCGTGCTGGAAGGCTCGCGCGTGAAGGTGTTCAATGATCGCGGCGCATTCGAAGGGGTAGCGCGGATTACCGATGATGTGAATCCCGGGATTGTAGTCGCGACGCTGGGCTACTGGCGTCAACTCAATAAGGGTACGGTCAATTGCATCAGTTCGGCAGAGTTTGGGGATATGGGGCACTCGACCACGTTCTCGGACAACCTGGTGCAGGTCAGTCTGGCCTAATCGGAAAGTTTGACCGGGCAAAAAGGGGCAAATCTTTGCCCCTTTTTTATTGCGCTTTGTGACGGTCTCGCCCGACTGGCGACCTGATTTCTTTGCTCAGAAGGCTGGCTGTCTTGTTTCGTCATTCCGGCGGAAGCCGGAATCCAGAAGTTTGTAATGGTGAAGCTGCCTTAGTGTTTAAGCTAAGCTAGCCGGTGGTTGACCGGCAGCAAGTTACTTTCCTTTGCTTGTCCAAAGGAAAGTAACCAAAGCAAAAGACACCCCGCTGCCGCTTTACTCCTTTGCCTCAGCGCCTCATCTGGGGCGGCTTGCGCAACTCAGCCTGGTAGCCAGCAAACACCGCTGGCTACTGCGGACTTCGAACAGTGCGCGCCGCAAATCCCAGCTGACGCTCGATGCAAAGGCGCGGCAGAGGGGATAGAGAAAATCACTTAAGGGTTCGTCATTCCGTACAAGCGAAGCGCGATACGGAATCCAGTAATTCAAACCAAAACTTATGGATTCCGGGTT
>DASTRT010000328.1:0-6449 GCA_035761085.1 Methylophilaceae bacterium | reverse complement strand
GGGCGTATTCGGCCTGTTTGCCCTGCTGTGGGTCATCACGCCCCTGGCGGGCGCGCTGCGTTCGGCATTCTATTCAATCTCGGCACTGGCGGAAAAACCTTCTTATATAAGAGGCAAGGTCAAGGATGTGCTGGCCGTGCTTGGCATCCTGCTGATGTTCTTCCTGTTCACCTTCGCAGGGCTGTTGGTGGAAAGGGTCATCAACTTCCTGTCGCCCTACCTTGCTTATACCGGCCTTATCAACTCCGCCGCTTCGCTGCTGATCACCACACTGCTGATCGCCCTTTTCTACCGCATTTTCTTTCCGGTGAAGGTGTCCTTTCGCTACATCCTGTTCGGCTCCATCGTCACCGCATCGCTGTGGCTGGTGATGCGCCCCGCGTTCGCGCTGTTCCTGTCCATCAATGAATCCTACGGCTCCATGTTCGGCGGCATGAAAAACATGTTCATCTCCATCGGCTGGCTGTACTACACCTTCGCCGTTTTCATGCTGGGCACCGAGCTCATCGCCACACTGCGGCGCAAGGATGTGCTGCTGCTGCAGGGATTGTTCGGCACCATGCCCGCCGACAAATCCTATTATCTGCAACAGCTCATGAGCCGCTATGGCCGGGTATTCAAGCAAGCCAGCCATGTATTCCGGCAAGACGATCTGAGCCGCGACTTATATTATGTCGTCAGCGGCCGTATCGATATCGTACAGAATGGCCGGCTGATGCGAACCGTGGAAGCGGGCGAGTATTTCGGGGAAATGTCCCTGCTGACCGAAACTCCGCGCATTGCTGACGCGCAGGTAGCGTCGCCAGAAGCAGAAGTCATCGTCATCAGCCCGGAAAACCTGCAGACGCTGCTGGCCGAACCTAACGTCGCCATACGATTCCTCAAGCAGATGGCGCTAAGGCTGCATCGGGCCCATCAGGGAAACCTTGCCTGACGCAAAAAAGCGGCAGCAGATTGCTCTGCCGCCGCCAGTTGGAGATTTAAAACTCAAGTTACATTCCTATCCGGGCGCGATAGGTTTTCCCGTGAAGCCCTGGATACACCTTCTCAAATCCCCCCGTTGCTATTCTGTGCGCCGGTCGACATAAATTTCGTTAATCGCCGCGGTATTCGTGCTCGAGCAGGGTGGCGGGGATTTCAATTGGGTCGCCCTGCGCGCCGGAGGACAGCAGCTGGTCGGCCGCTTTGTGGATCACATCGCGGTACTTGTTGAACACATCCACTGTATCGAGATGATTATCCATATCGGGAGAAGCGTGCGGCCGCTGCGCCGTATAGCCTCGATTGACCGGCTCGAGCGGATTCTTGCGATCAGCCGGCACGCTGGCCAGGTATTCCAGCGACGCCTGGCCTACCTTGAACAGCCAGCTCTCCCGGCCATGGTCATCCACGCGGAACAACACGCCATCCTGCGCCCGTATGGGCTCGCCATACAGATACGGCATGCTTACCTGTCGACGGCAGAAGGATGCGATTCGGGATTATGCGGCGGCGGCAGCTGCCTGGTTTGCGACCGAGGCGGCAGGCGCTTTTTCGCTCCCGGAGCCTCCGGCTGGGTTACCGCAGTGTTGCCGATGTCGTTGGGAGTGCCGACGTTACACGGCGAGCTGGTGGCGTCCGAGGGCTTGGTGCCTCCGGGGTTTGCTCCCGGCTGGTCGCAAGGGACAACAGGGGAATTTTGCCGGGCCGCTCCCGCATACGCAGGCGGCAGGCCTGCCAGGCTGGCATACAGACCGGCAAGCAGTATCAGGTTACGCATAACGTCCTCCATGGGGCGATGTCATGCCTTCAGCATATGCCGGCTGCCGGCGGGAATAAGTGCGCTAGCCCATAGATAAGGCAGGTTTGCCGGAGCAGCTTGTCATTTTATGCAGTCCCGGCGTTGCGTTGTACAATGTCGCCCACCCATTACGACAAAAATCCTCTCAATCCAGGAGCTTTCCATGATTATCCAGAGCCATCAGATCGATTTGCCGACCCCCACCGGCGTGATGCGCACCTATGTCCACCGCCCTGCTGGCGAAGGCCGCTATCCGGCCATCCTGTTCTATTCTGAAATTTTCCAGCAGACTGGTCCGATCGAACGCGCCGCCAAGATCATGGCCGGCCACGGCTATGCCGTACTGGTTCCGGAAGTGTTCCACGAGCTCAACCCGATCGGAACTGTACTGGGTTATGACGACGCCGGCCGCGACAAGGGCAATGCCGACAAGGCGGCCAAGTCAGTGGAAGGCTACGACACGGATAATCAGGCGATGATCCAGTGGGTCAAGCAACAACCATGGTGCAACGGCAACATCGGCGCCATGGGCTTCTGCATTGGCGGCCACCTGGCCTTCCGCGCAGCGCTGCAGCCCGAGGTCAAGGCGACGGCCTGTTTTTATGCCACCGACCTGCACACCACCACCATCCCCAACAAGCCCGGCCAACACAGCATGGAACGCCGCAAGGAAATCCAGGGCGAGCTGCTGATGATCTGGGGCAAGCAGGACCCGCACATTCCGGGAGAGAAGCGCGCGGAAATCTACAAGACGCTCAGCGAAACCGAAGGCCTGGTCTTCACCTGGCACGAGTTCAACGGCCAGCACGCCTTCATGCGCGACGAAGGCGAGCGCTACGACCCGCAGCTCGCCATGCTGGGTTACCAGCTCGCGCTGTCGCTATTCGGCCGCAAGCTGCACCAGCTGTAAGCGATTGCGCCAGGCGCAGTTCCAATACTGCCGCCATACACAAAAAACTGGGCATTGCCATCGGCATGCCCAGTTTTTTATGCCTATCATCACCTGTCAGGGCCCAGGAGTGGATGCCGACATTCAATGGAGAAGCTTCAGGACGCCGGAACGGAAACCTGCTGCTCGTCCGCCAGCTTGTCGATATAAGTCGCCACCTGCCCCACCGTCCTGAGCTCGACCTGTTCATTGGGAATGACGATGCCGAAAGTCTTTTCGATATTGAAGAGCAGCTCCATCATGCCCAACGAGTCGACACCAAAGCTGTCCAGCTCGACCTCGGGCTGGATTTCCTGCTGCGGAATCCCATACTCTGAAGCCAGCATTTCCTGCAATTTTTCCAGTGTAGTCATGCGCCCCTCGTTGTTGTCATGGCGATACCGGACTGCTGACCTTGCCGCTAAAGTAGGCGCCGCAGGTCAACAACCCGGGCCATTGCGCGATGAATGGCAACAGCAGCCCATTCAACTGAGGCCGCATGGCCAGGTGGGCAAATACGGCCGCCAGCCGCAGGCGCGGAGCAAACCGGCGGCGCCATTCTCGGGCATAGCCTTTGCGAACGGCTTCAAAGGTCTGTCCGTCCATCTTGTCCTGTTGCAGTAATCGCTGGCTCAACAGCAACGCCGACTGCATTGCCATGCTGATGCCTTCGCCGATGATGGGGTGCGCCTCCCCAGCGGCATTACCCACCAGCAGGGGTCCGTCGCTGGACTGATGCACACGAATGCCAGGGTGTAGGGGGCCGGCACTGAGCCACCCACCCTGCCGCTCGGCCTTACCCAATGCCTGTTCCACGCCCCGACACGCAGCGCGAAGATAGGCCTCCACCGATTCGCCTGCGTTAGCGCGTGGGAACTTCTGCCGGCAAGCCTGCAGGGCATCACGTCGGAGGCAGCAGGCCAGGGTAAGTACATCATCGCCGGCGCGTACCATACCGCCATAGCCGCCGGGAAAGGACAGCACTGGCAGCAAGCCGGGCCGCAGATCGGCCTGGCGGAAATTCGCCTTGAAACCCAGCAGGTCGCCCGGCTTGTGCGGAGGCTTCGCTCCGGGTAAAAATGGCTGATGGCCCCACGAGCCGCTGGCCGCAATGGCGATCGGCGAGATCAGGCTGGCCGATTCCCCTGTATCGGCTGAGGTTACCGAGCACACGAAATCTCCAGGTCCGCCATCGACCGAATTGACCGTCCAGGGCTGCATGACGTGCACACCCACCTGCCGCGAGCGATTCAGCAGCAGGCTGTCGAGATGTTCGCGGGCCAGCGCTCTGCCCCACGGATAGGTGCACTTGTGCAATGCTGGCAACGCAGCGGTGACAGTGCGTTGCCCCAGCATCAGGCCGACCTCGCGCAATTCGGCGCCTGCCAATCGGTCGAAGCTGTCCGTGATGCCCAGCCGTTCCATCAGGGGCAGGTTGGGTGCGGCAACGCATTCCCCGCAGACCTTGCGACGCGGAAACTCCTGCTTCTCGACCAGCGCTACCGACCAGCCGCCCTGCGCCAGCAGGATGGCGGCCGTGGCACCAGCAGGACCGCCGCCAATAATGACGGCATCGAAGTCGCTACGCACGGTCGCTCCGCGTCGCGATGAAACAGTGGCTGAACAGGCCGGCCGCGCACTCGCGCAACTCCCAGCTATGGCCGACATGCGGCCACAACGAGGAAAGCTCACGCTCGCGGAAGCCCGCCTTGACGCTCAATACGGCATCCTCGCGCGTCACATCGTTGGCACCCAGCAGCCCTACCAGATGGCTGCCGCCCAAGGCAAGCCAGGAGCGGCGTGGCTCACAGGCAACAAAGGCGCGGCTGCGCGTAGCGATGGCACGCAACAGCCCGGTTAATGCCTCAGCTTCAAAATGGTGGATGAACAGGTTGGCCAGCACCAGGTCCCATTGATCGTCGCCGGTCGCCCAATCGTGCACGTCGGCCACAATCACTTCCGGCCGCCATCCCAGCTTGCGAATGGCGGCAAGGGTATGCGGGGTAACGAGGTTCTGGCGGTCGAGCAGGCCCAGCTGCACATTGGGCCATTTGCCCGCCAATCGTTGCCCCAGCCTCAGCATCAGCGTGCCGTCGCCGCTACCGAGCTCGAGGATACGGCGCGGTGGAGTTGCCAGTCTGGCATGACGAATTGCGTTCAGGATAAGCAGGCGTGCGCCCATGATGCGGTTGATCAGGCGCAGGTCGCGCCGGGAATGGACAGCGCGCGGATCATTGGGCGTCAGGTGATCCAGGGTCTCGGGTTGCACCACTCTGGGAAAGCTCATGCCAACCTCATCGACAAGCACTAGTCCACTTCCAGCAAGGCGCCATGGCAACTGAAGCCGGCGCCGAAGGAGGACATGTACCACCAGCCGCCGGGCGCTTCGTCTTCCAGTGCCGCCTGCAGCACGAAATAGACGAAGGCGCTACTCAGGTTGCCATAGTTGTACAGCATGGATGCGCTGTAGGCAAAATCGGCTGCATCCACATTCAATTGACTCTGCAGCGCCAGCAGCACGTCGCGGCCGCCCGCATGCATGATCCAGCCCCGGATATCCGACTGCTGCAGGCCGGCCTCACTAAGGAGATCTGCCAGCACCTGGCCTGCATGCTCCGCTGCCAGCCGGGGGACCCGGCGCGTCAGGATATTTCGCAGCAGGCCTTGCTGCGTCTCGAAGCGCAAGGCATTGCGCTCTTCGGTATTCATCAGCGAGCCGCTGGCCTTCCATTCAATGCGGCGCTTGCCTCTATCGGGCTCGGCGGACAGCACCGCCGCACCTGCTCCATCGCCGAACAAACATGCGCTGATCAGCACACCCGGATCGTTATCCAGGTACATGGCCGCACTGCACACCTCGACACAGACCGATAACACATGCCGCGACTGACCTGATCTCAACAACGCTTCGGCCAGCTGCCAGTTGGGCAATGCCGCCGCGCAGCCCTGGCCGACCAGATCGTAAGCGCGCACATTGGACCGCAGCCCCAGCCGTTCCACTACATAGCCGCTCAAGCCCGGGCACAGATACCCCGTGCAGGAGCTGACAACGATGGCATCGATTTCCTCCGCTCCCAGCCCAGCATCGACCAACGCCCGCTCGCCGGCCTCCTGCGCCAGCGCGGGCGCGTGTTGTACAAAACGCCGATGCAAGATATCGGGATCCACCTCGAATACTTCATCCAGCGTATCAATGGCGAGATGCCGCGTCTCGATACCGTTATCCTGTTGCTGCAGCACGGTCTGCATGATGCCGGTGGCGCGCGGACTCAGCCGCGCATACCAGTCGGATGCGGCAAATGCTTCCCAGCACTGGGCCTTGCTGTAACGTTGGGGAGGGGTTGCCGTTCCGATTCCGCTAACAAACATTTCGCTTTCTTCGCCTGCGATTATTGAAAAACATCTGTGCCGAATGCTCTGTTCGCTACTTTACAGTATTTGGTGAGCTCTCAAGCAACCAAGCTCCGACATGCAGGAAGGCGGAGTACGATGACTCAGGCCGCATCGAGCCGATGCTGCAGATAATCTTCGATATACAGCAGCTTGACGATGGTCATGCCGGCTGCCGTCAGCGGCACGGCGAGAAAGACACCCAGCATGCCGGCCACCACACCCATCAGCACCTGCATGGTCAGGGTCAGCGCAGGCGGCACGGAAACCATCTCCTGTTGCAGGAAAGGCGTAAGCGCATAGCTCTCCACCAGCTGCACCCCGATATACAACCCGGCCACCGACAGCGCC
>DASTRT010000327.1:0-8328 GCA_035761085.1 Methylophilaceae bacterium | reverse complement strand
TGGGGATTGACGGTGTGGCAGCACACTTAAAAAACGCTCAATCCCAGCCGCACCAGACCGCGTGTATGTTGGATTCCGAACCGACTGGAGCACAGCCCGGCCTTTAGATTTGGGGACAGTTACAGCAAACCGGTTAGGGGTTTTCCCCGGACCCTTCAACAATGCGAAAGGAGTCGTAATGGGTAAGTATCTGATCGCCTGGCTGTTAGGGGTACCCGGCGTCGTATTGCTCGTGATCTGGCTGTTCTTTCATTAAGTAATACTGGCACTACGTGATGCCGGACCGAGCAATACTGACATTGAGCGCTACCTGGCATCTGGTTGTAACAGCCGAGCAGTCCTATGAGTCGTCAATTTGAATAAGGAAAGGAATCATCATGGATACAAATACTTCGGGCATCTCCAGCGGCAGCAAAACCGCAAACGTCAACCAGGCCGCAGCCGGTGTTCACGAAAAGATCGACAGGGCATCGGAAGCTGCACGCCCAGCGGTTGACCGCGCTGTATCCGGCGCCCATGAAGCGGTAGACAGCATGGCGGACATGGCTTCGCATGCTGCCGAGACGTTTGACGAGAAGAGCGCACAGTTCAAGGAAATGCAGGCCAAGTTCATGGAAAACGCCACCAGCTATGTGCAGGCGCATCCCATGGCTTCGCTCGGCATCGCCATGGCAGCAGGCTTCCTGCTCAGCAAGATGATGAGCTCCGGCTCTTCCTCCAGCCAGCAGTCCGGATATTGATCTTGCGGGCCCCGGACCCGAATACGGGCGCGGGCCGCCCTGTGCCTGACGGCAAGGACGGCGGCGTGCTGGGCGAAGCCGGTCACCTGTGGCATGAAGTCCGCTTGCTGGTGCACGACCAGCTCAAGCTGGCCGCACTGGAAACCCGGCTGGTGGCAGAAAGCCTGGTCAGCATGGTGGCCACCAGCGTGGCCGTCGTGCTGTTGCTGGTCACTGCCTGGCTGGGGCTCGTCAGTGCCGGCGTCGTCGCCCTGATCGAATGGGGCCTGGCTGCCAGCGTGGCCATCCTCATCGCCGTCGTGCTCAACGTCGTCATCGCCTTGCTGCTGGGCATGGCCATTCGCCGTCAGGTCAGCCACCTGCAGTGGCCGGCAACCCTGCGCAGCCTGCGTCCGGGCCCGCAGGAACCGTTGCCGCCGGATGCCGTGGAAGGCCAGCCGCCACTGGGTCCGCACAGCCCTCCTTACAACAACACCAGGCATTGAACATGAAACTCTCGGAACTCAGCGATACCGCCAAGGAAGAGCCACCGATCTCGCACCAGATCGCCGCGCTCGAGCAGCAGATCCAGCACCACAAGGCACGCATCAAGTCGCGCAGCTATGCCCTGGAATACAAGGCGCGAAGCAAGCTGGCATCGCCCAGCGTCCTGCTGCTGTCTGCCGGCGCCGGTTTCCTGGGGGAGCGTCTGCTGCGGCGCAGTTCGCAGCATGCGCATGCTACACAGCAGTCGCAAGGCAAAAGCCGTGCCCAGACCGAAAGCATGCTGAGCCAGGTGATGAAGGCGGCCGCCATGGTACAGGCGGTGCTGGCCTCCTATCCCGTGGTGCAGCTGACCAAATATCTGGCGCAGCAGAAAACGGCGGGCAAACCGACAACATCCCCGGCTTCCACCAGGCAGCCTATGCCCGAAACCACGGCTTACCACTGAAGCCCGACCATGTTCTCATCCAAGCCAACCAACAAGCGCAATAACACCCAATGGCTAGCAAAGTACTCGACCGTGTATACCGCATCCTGCCGGAATGGCTAAGACAGTTTGTCCAGCTGACCGCTTCTTCGGTCAGCTCATGGCTTGAGCACAGAGCTTCCAGCAAGGGCGCAGCCCTGTCGTTTTATACCCTGTTTTCCGTTTCACCCATCCTCGTGCTGGCGATCGCGGTCGCCGGTTATTTCTTCGGCGAGGCCGCGGCGCGCGGCCAGCTGCTCGGCGAGTTGCGTACGCTGATGGGAGAGAATGGCGCCGAAGCCATACAGGCGCTGCTGGCTGCGGCCAGTAATCCGGATTCGGGCCGCATTGCGACCCTGGTTGCTACGCTGCTGCTGATCGTGGGCGCCACTTCGGTTTTTGCCGAACTCAAGGCCAGCCTGGATGAATTGTGGGAAGTGGAAGACAAGCAGGAGGGCGGCATCATAGGCCTCATCAAGACGCGGCTGCTGTCCTTCGGCCTGGTGCTGGTGCTGGCCTTTCTGCTGATGGTTTCGCTGGTGGTAAACGCGGCCCTCAAGATTGCGGAACAATACATCGGCGGCATATGGACGAGTTCGGCAGGCCTGCTCACCAGCATATCCACGCTGGTTTCCTATGGCGTCATTGCTTTCCTGTTCGCCGTCATTTACAAGATGCTGCCGGCCACGCAAATTGCCTGGCGCGATGTCTGGATAGGCGCCGGAGTGACCGCCGCCCTGTTTGTCGTGGGCAAGTACCTGATCGGCCTCTATCTGGGCAACAGTGCCGTCACTTCGGGGTTCGGCGCAGCCGGTTCCCTGATCGCGCTGATGCTGTGGGTCTATTATTCGGCGCAGATATTCTTCCTGGGCGCCGAATTTACCAGGCAATTCGCCCTGACCTGCGGCAGCCAGTGTCCTACCCGGCGGAACCGCAATACCTCGCAGTAAGCCGCATCATTCTCCCAGCAGTTCCGCCACCGGGTGCAGCTGTTCCACGTGCTGCGAAACCACCTTGACGATCACGATGATGGGGATGCTCAGCAGCATGCCCCAGATACCCCACAGCCAGCCCCAGAACAATAGCGAAATGAATACCGCCGTGGCATTCATGCGTGCGATGCGGCCGGTCATCCAGGTGGTGACGAAGATGCCGACGAAGGTGGCAATCACGATATTGATGGCGGCGACGGAGATCGCCATGATCAGCGAATTGAACTGCATGAAGGCCGCCACGCCGGTGACGCTGGAGGTGATCAGCGGGCCGAAATAGGGCACCAGATGCAGCAGGCCGGCGACGATCGCCCAGATGCCGGCATTCTCCAGGCCGATCGCCATAAAGGCGAGCCAGCTCAGCAGGATGACCAGCAGGTTGGTTACCAGCAGCATGAACAGGTATTTCTGGATGGAGATATTGATGTCATCAATGATGTGCACGGTGATGCGCTTGCGGGATAGCGACGGCCCGGTGAGCTTGACCAGCTTGCGCTTGAAGGTGTCCCCGGACAGCAGCAGAAAATAGGTGAGGAACACCACCATGATGGTCTGGCCGGCGAACGCCACCAGTTCCAGGGAGCCGGACCAGATGAAGTTCTCGAACTTGAAGATCGGATCCTCGATGCTGATGCGCGGCACATGCTGGATGCGCACGTCGTTGCCGGTCATCGAGTTGGCCGCTTCCTCCACCTTGTTCGCCGCGGTCCGCATGCGCTGGAGGTTGCTCCAGGCACCCTGCGGATCCCTTGTCAGCTGCACCGAGAGCCGGTTGGCGGCGACCGGCAGCATCTCGATGATGGATTCCGCCTGGAAGCGCAGCGAATAGACCGACTGGCACACCGCCCAGATCACCAGCACGATGACTACGGTGGCGCCGACGAAGCGCGGGATGCGCAGCTTTTCCTGGGCGTCCACCAGCGGGTTCAGCGTGTAGGCGAACAGGATGCCGAGCAGCACGGAAATGACGAAGCTCTGCGCCCATTCCAGGACGGCGATGACAGCCAGCGTACTCAGAATGATCAGTGTCGCGCCGCGTACGTGAATGATGGGCAAGGCGGGCGGCAGCGCGGTGACGTCGGGCTCGGCAGCCGGTACCGGCTTGTCATCCATGGGGGAGTGGGGGTCAACCAGACTCATGTAGGGTCAGCCTGAAGAAAATGTCAGTGAACATGCTGCCAGTTTCGCCCGGAGCGCGCTGTCTCCTGCAGCACAGATGGATGAGCCGGCTAAACGCCCAGGCAAAAAAAAGCCCTCATCACTGAGGGCAAAAATCCACGCTCAGGGGAAAGCGCGGAGGGGGGGACGTCACGATCAGAGGCGCATATCGCTTGCGCTGCCTCGACCGCTTGAATAGTAGGGCTCGGTGCCGTAGTAAGAGTGCACTTCGTTCTGCCAGGTCGGGTCTGCCATATCAGGCCAGCGATCCGGGTCGAAGCCTGGAGCATTGTCCAGCCGATCCTTTTCGACATTCAGGATAAAGCGATGGTTCTCGGTATCCAGCTTCAATGCCTCCCATGGCACTGCGAACAGCTTGTCTCCCATGCCGAGGAAACCGCCGAAGGAAAGCACGGCGTAGGCGATACGGCCGTTGGGCACATCCAGCATGATTTCCTTGATGTCACCCAGATCCTCGTCCTTATGGTTGGCCACATCATTGCCGATCAGCGTATCCGCGCCCATGAGGCGTGGTCCGGGGCCGTCACTGCTGTAATCCTTGTACATGCCATAAGTGTCGCGATCAAGATAACTCATGTTCTCTCCTCAAATTGCGTTAGGTATGGACGCAGTTTGCAGGGATGAAGATTCCCCCTCAGTGCGGTATCAAACATAAGCTGAGGAATTTGAAAAAGGGCTGCAATGTACGCCAGGCAACGTAGGCGCTGAACCATTGCGCCCATACTGGGGCCATATGGATATGCATGCCTGAAACAGGAAAGGAGGAGTCTTATGAATCGCACACTTTATTTCATGGTGAGAACGATTGGGGACGCCAGGCGCCTGATGCAGGAACTGCTGCTCGCGCGCGTCGACGACAAGCACATCTCGTTCTACGCCAAGACGCGGGATGCTCTTGGCGATCTGCCGCAAACGAGCGCCTTGCAGCGCACCTACATGATCCACGGCGGCATGACCGGGTTTTTCATCTGTGCCGCCCTGGGTTTCCTGGCCGGCCTGCTGGTGATCTCCCTTCCGCATCCGTGGTTCCCCAACTGGTATGTGGAAGCCTCGCCGCCCACCATCGTGACTATCACTACGGTGATAGGTGCGATTGCTGGCGCAATCTGGACGGCCCTGGTATCGAGCGCGCTGCCCAACGAGCTGCTGGAGAAATTCCGCCGGGATATCGAGGAAGGCCACGTGCTGATGATTGTGCGTGTGCCTGGTGATCGCGTGGAGGAAATCCGCGATTCGCTGATCAAGCGCCATCCCGAGGCTATCTACCTGGGAAGCCGGCCGAAGGACTATGTGGTCTTTCCCTAGACTGCGTTGAGGGTCGGCTTCGGCCGCCACGCCCATCCTCTGCGGGCGTCTGCTGCTGGGATTGTTGCCAGCGCCAGGCGTCCGTGCACATTTCTTCCAGCCCGCGCTTGGCCTCCCAATGCAGCAGCTCGCGCGCCAGCGTCGGGTCGGCATAGCATTGGGCGATGTCGCCGGGGCGCCGTCCGGTAATGCGGTAGGGAATCGCGTGACCGCTGACCTTGCCGAAGGTATTGACCAGCTCCAGCACGCTGTAGCCGCGGCCGGTGCCGAGGTTGACGGTAAGAATGCCCGGTTTCTCGTCGAGAGCGTTCAATGCCGCCACATGGCCCTGCGCCAGGTCCACCACATGAATGTAATCGCGCACCCCGGTGCCGTCCGGTGTCGGGTAATCGTTGCCGAATACCGATAATTCCTTGAGCTTGCCCGCCGCCACCTGAGTCACGTAGGGCATCAGGTTGTTGGGAATGCCGTTGGGGTCTTCGCCCAGCAAGCCAGACGGATGGGCACCGACCGGGTTGAAGTAGCGCAGCAGCGCAATGCGCCACTCCGGGTTGGATTTTTCCGCGTCACGCAGGATGTCCTCGATCATGAGCTTGGAGCGGCCATAAGGATTGGTGGCCGAAAGCCGGGCATTCTCGCGTATCGGTACTTCGTCCGGATCGCCGTAGACGGTCGCGGAAGACGAAAACACCAGCCGCTCCACACCAGCTTCCAGCATGGTGTTGAACAGGATGACGCTGCCTGCCACGTTATGGTCGTAGTACATCAGCGATTTCTGCACCGATTCGCCCACCGCCTTGAGCCCGGCGAAGTGCATGACGGCATCGAAATTGTGGGTTTCGAATAGCCTGCGCATGCCGTCGCGGTCGCGCATGTCGAGCTCGGCGAATCCTGGGTGTCGGCCGGTGATCAGGGCGATGCGGTCCAGCACCGAACGCTTGCTGTTGCTCAGGTTGTCGACGATGAATACTTCATGGCCGGCCGCCATGAGTTCCACCACGGTATGCGAGCCGATGTAGCCGGTACCACCGGTGACCAGAATCATGCTGCCTCCGCCTGTTGAGGAACCGAAGAACTGGCGCCGGGCGCCGCTTGCGCGGAACCCTGGAATACCTCGTTGTCACGGCTCGACCGGCCCGGGCGGGACATCAGCCGGTCGTGATCGAGCAGCATGGAAATCTTGTCTACCAGCACGTCGGCCGCAGTCTCCCAGCTGAAGTTGATGGCATGACGGTAGGAAGCCTCGCCGAATTGCTCGGCCAGCGGGTCACTTGCCAGCAGCTGGCTCATGGCATTGCTAAGCGCTTCCACGTCGCCGGGCTTGATGCGGTAGCCATTGACCTCGTGCTGCACCATTTCGGGAATGGCGCCTACCGAGGTGGCGATGATAGGCAGGCCGAAGTGCAGCGCCTCGACGAAGACGATGCCGAAGGCTTCATGCACGGTGGGCAGCACGAACATGCGCGCCTTTGTGAAATAGCGATGCAGCTCGTCGCGCGGCACCCTTCCGATGATATTGATGCCCGGCTCCTGAATTTCGGGGCTGCAGCCGATGATATCGAGCTCGGCATCCGGATGCTGCTTGCGCACGCGCTTGAAGGCTGCGACGAGGTCGGGACCGCCCTTGCGTATCCAGTCGGTGCCGACGAACAGGATGCGGCGTGAAGCAGCCACGCGGCTGCGTTCACCAAGCTTGATATTGGGGCCGGCACCCATGCTGAAGGCACGATAGGGGGCGACCTGGTAATCGGTGACCACGGAATCGCGGACGTAACCGCCCATGCTGAAGACGCCGTTGGAATTCGTATAGACCTTGTGCTGGAAGCTGTCGAGGATGTTCAGTGCGTGATCGGTCGAGTTGAACAGGTTGCGATAACACTGGCGTGCCGACGCCACCGTGATGTCGATGATGGTGAAGTGCGGCACCCCGGTGTTGCAGGCGTTGAAACGCGTGGTCGTCTGCATGGTGAAATCCGGTTTTAGCTTTTCCACTTGCTGGCAAGCGAGCCGGTTGATGAAGCGGGAGGTAGCCGGCGCATAGAGGATGCTGGTCTTGTCCAGGCCGCGTTCCACCAATCCACGCCACAGGATGGCCGGCAGGTCGAGCAGGCTGAAAAACAGCCCGCGCTTGTTACGTTTGTACAACTGCAATAGGTCGATCGTCTGAATTTCCCAGTCGGGCGAACGCTCATGCAAGGCTTTCACCAGTGCTTCATTACTGTGGGACCAGTTGCCCATGGTGAAAAGCAGAACGCGTTTTTTACTCACGAAACCCCCTTGATGGTTACAAACAAACGACCTGTCATCGCCCCGGTTGAGGCATCTGCAGGCCGTGGGGGAAATTATTCGCAAACGGCTGCTGTAAATCTGTTCGCTGTCACACAGCAGATTTCCTGCCATGGCGCAAGCGATGACGGGCGAGTTGCGCCATCGCGCTGAAGACGAAATGGGTATTGGTGACCAGGTAACGCTTCCACAGCCGGCGCGGCTCGCTGCATAGGCGATAGAACCATTCCAGCCCATTGCGCTGCATCCACAGGGGCGCGCGCTTTACCGTGCCAGCGTGGTAATCGAAAGCGGCGCCGACGCCGATCATGACGGCCTGGATGCGGCCGCGGTGTTCTGCCATCCATAATTCCTGCTTGGGGCAGCCCAGGCTCACGAAGACGACGCGCGCGCCAGAAGCGTTGATCTCCGCCACCAGGTTGGCATCCTCGCGCTCGGTCAGCGGGCGGAAGGGCGGCGAGTGGGTGCCGGCGATCTGCAGGTGGGGGAAGGCTACGCGTAGCTTGGCGGTCAGTGCGGCCAAGGTTTGCGGTGTATTGCCGTAGAGAAAGATCGGCTCGTTGCATTGCTCGGCCAGCGCGCAGTATTTCCACATGAGATCCGGGCCGTTGATGCGTTCCTGCAGCGGAAAACCGGTCTTGCGCATCATCCAGGCGACCGGCATGCCGTCAGGCGTCGCCATGTCGGCCTGGTTCAGCACCTGGCGAAATTGTTCATCCTTCTTCGCCGTGATCAGCGAGTGTACGTTGCAGATGCAGACGTAGCGCGATTCGCGGGCCATGGCCCAGCGGTGGATGCCATTGATGGCACTGCGCCAGCTGCAGGCATTGATGAAACAGTCGAGGACTTCCGTACCATCTTTTACGTGTGGAGATGC
>DASTRT010000326.1:0-2981 GCA_035761085.1 Methylophilaceae bacterium | reverse complement strand
CGCAGGAACAGCCAGCCGCCAGCGAGCAGCACGAGACCGCCACCAGCAGCAGCGATCAGAGTGGGATCCTCCATCAAGCCATCGAGCAGACCCGGCTCAGGAGGTGGCGGAGGCGGAGGAACAATACGTTTCTTGGGCTTGGCGGCTGGAGCAGCAGGCTTTGCGGCTGGTGTTGCAGGTTGTGCGGGAGTCGGCGCTGCCTGTGGAGCTTCAGCGGCGGTGACAGGCGGTTTCGCTTCTGGCTTGGGCGCTTCAGCCGGCTTCGGAGCCTCGGCAGGAGCAGCTGGCTTGGCCGCTTCAGGCTGCTTTGCTGGTGAAGGCGGGGTGCCGGCGGCATTTTTCTGCATTTCGGCCAGCGCCTGATTCTTTACAGCAAGCAGTTTCTGCATGTCTGCGATCTGCTTTTCAAGCATCGCCGTGCGTTCGTTGGCTTCCTTCGCGGCCTTCTCTTTGGCGATCACTTCTTCCTGTAAAGCATTGATGCGATCTTGGGAGGCCTTATTGCCATTGCCACCGGCGCCTGCTGAATCGCTCTTGGAAAGCTTGACTACGTCTCGCGGTCCGGCTGGAGGTGGTGCAGCCTTGTCTTCGGCTGCTGCAGAAATTTTACCGCCGGTGGACTGTGCATTGGAATCCTCTGCTGCCGGGGCGGCTTCGGCGACCATGCCGGCCAACTTGTTACGATAGGCATTCCAGTCAGCCGTGTGAACGCGAACTTCCTTGGCTGCCTCACGCTGGCTGACGGATTCCAGCTCTTCAGGGCTGGGAACGCGGATGATCTTGCCGACCTTGAGGCGGTTCATGTTACCGCCGGCAAATGCATCTTCGTTTGCATTGTACAAACCAACCAGCATCTGCTCGAGACTCACACCTTCAACCTGCATGCGCTTGGCTATGGAGTTGAGGGTATCCCCAGGGACTGTTGTATATTCTGCCGGCGTCGTTCCGGTCGATTTCGCTTCTGTGGTACGGGTTGCCGTGGATGCGGCGGGAGCCTCCGCGCCACCTTGACCGGGTTTGATCTTGCCAGCAGATTGTTGAGCGGCGCCATTCTCGGTAGCTCCAGATTCCCAGCCACCGCCAGCTTTGACCGTAGGGGCCGCTACCGCAGCTGCGCCATTTGCGGCTTTTGCGGAATAGCCTGGAGGATCGAGAAGAACGGTATATTCACGCAGCAAACGGCCAGTAGCCCAATCCACCTGGATCAGCATGTCGATAAATGGATCGTTGACCGGCTGGTGCGTGGTCAGTTTCAGGACAGGATTGCCGTTCGGCTTCTTATCGACTTCGACCTTGATTGAACCCTGCACCGCATCACGCTCGAGACCCTGCACGGCATAGGCTTCTTCAGGAGCGATGGCGGCAGATAAGGTGGAAAGCTCTTCGGGGGTAGTGGAAAGGAGTTCGATTTCAGCATTGAGTGGTTCACCCAGACCTGAAATAACGGTTAGCTTACCCAGACCCGCCGCATTTGCTGCGAATGGCATGAATGCAAAACAGACTGCCAGTGTGATCCGTCGTAGTTTGGACTTATGCACCTATCCCACCCTTGTTGAAATACTTTATGAGCTTTATTAAGCTAACATCAAATAGTTAGAGTTGCAAGCTCATATCATACATTATATTTTGTGCATATCTTCAAGCTAATTACCTGATTTACTTGGCCTCAACCAAGATTCTCAGCATACGACGCAGCGGCTCCGCAGCTCCCCACAACAGCTGATCCCCAACCGTAAAAGCCGACAGATATTCCTCACCCATCTTCATCTTGCGCAGACGGCCGATCGGCGTGGACAAGGTCCCGGTGACGGCAGTAGGCGTGAGCTCCTTCATTGTCACCTCGCGCTCATTCGGCACAACCTTGACCCAGTCATTGGCTTCGGCCAGAATGGATTCCACCTCATCCATGGGCACATTCCTGCACAACTTGATGGTCAGCGCTTGCGAGTGACAGCGCATGGCACCGATACGCACGCAAAGCCCGTCCACCACAATCGGGTTGCCTTCGCGGCCGAGTATCTTGTTGGTTTCGGCCTGCCCCTTCCACTCTTCCCGGCTCTGGCCATTGCCCAGATCCTTGTCGATCCAGGGGATCAGGCTGCCGGCCAGCGGTACGCCAAAGTGGGCGGTCGGGAAACGTTCATCGCGCAAGGTGCCGGCAACTTCGCGGTCGATATCGAGAATGGCGGAAGCCGGATCCGACAAGAGGTCGCTGGCAACACGGTGTGCCTCGCCCATCTGCTTGAGCAGCTCGCGCATGTTCTGTGCACCCGCTCCTGAAGCCGCCTGGTAGGTCATGGCAGTTACCCATTCGATCAGGTTCTCCCTGAACAAGCCATTGAGCGCCATGAGCATGAGGGAGACGGTGCAGTTGCCGCCGATCCAGTTCCTGTTGCCGTTTACCAACGCATCTTTGATGACGTCCAGATTGACCGGGTCAAGGATGATGACCGTTTCCTTTTCCATGCGCAGCGTGGAGGCGGCATCGATCCAGTGGCCCTGCCAGCCTTCATTCCTCAGCTTGGGGAAGATTTCGGTTGTATAGTCGCCGCCCTGGCAGGAAATGATGACGTCCATTGCCTTGAGCTCGGCAATATCCTTCGCATCTTTAAGCGGCGGGATATCGCGACCGACGTCGGGGCCTGGCTTGCCAGGCTGGGAGGTGGTAAAAAAGACGGGTTCGATATGATCGAAATCGCGCTCTTCGCGCATGCGTTGCAGCAGCACGGAACCTACCATGCCGCGCCAACCGATAAAACCGACTTTCAACATAAGTTTTCCTGAATGCTTGTGGTTAGAGAGCGGCCACGACGGCATCGCCCATTTCGCTGCACTTTAC
Source organism: Methylophilaceae bacterium (assembly GCA_035761085.1). Taxonomy (GTDB): domain Bacteria; phylum Pseudomonadota; class Gammaproteobacteria; order Burkholderiales; family Methylophilaceae; genus DASTRT01. The sequence continues at coordinate 142 of DASTRT010000326.1, read as the reverse complement.
CTTTTTCGACCCTTCGGTCCAGATATCCGCTGTGCGGTAGCCCTGGGCCAAGGTCTTCTTGACCGCATTCTCGATGGCACTGGCGCTCGCCTCATCATTGAAGGTGTAGCGCATCATCATTGCGGCAGAGAGAATGGTCGCC
>DASTRT010000325.1:0-2407 GCA_035761085.1 Methylophilaceae bacterium | reverse complement strand
CAGATCGCGACCAGCTTGCGTTCGGTTCCTGTGCCGGGTGCCACGTAGGGCTGCTGCGCCAGCAGGGCCGCCTCGGGCGCGGGCAGCGCCTTGCGGTCAAGCTTGCCGTTCGGCGACAGCGGCAGTGCGTCCAGTTGGATGTACGCCGCTGGGACCATGTAGTCAGGCAGCGTTTGCGCAAGGTGCTCCCGCATGGCTTGCACATCGATGCCTTGCTCGCTGACGACATAGGCCACCAGCCGCGTGCCACTTTGCTGCCGGTCCTCTCCGGCGAGCACAGCGGCTTCGCGCACGCCAGGGAATTTCTGCAGCCGCGCTTCGATTTCTCCCAATTCAATCCGGAAGCCGCGGATCTTGACCTGGTGGTCGTTGCGCCCCAGGTATTCGATGTTGCCGTCGGCCAGGAACCTCGCGAGGTCGCCCGTGCGGTACATGCGCGCACCGGGCTCGGCGAACGGATTCGGAACGAACCTGTCGGCGCTCAAGGCGGGACGGTGCAGGTAGCCGCGCGCCAAGCCGACGCCGGCGATGCAAAGCTCACCGGCCACGCCCACAGGCACCGGATTGAACTGCGCATCCACGATGTACAGCTGGATGTTGGCAATGGGCCGGCCAATGGGCACGCTGACCGGCTGTGCGCTCGGGCGGCACTGCCAGAAGCTCACATCCACCGAGGCCTCGGTGGGCCCGTACAGGTTGTGCAGCTCGACGTCTGCGAACTGCTCGAAGAAACGCTGCTGGGTCGCCCAGGCCAAGGCCTGCCCGCTGCACATGACCTGGCGCAACGACGGACATTGCCGCCCGTCGGCCACCTGCAAGAAGGCATCGAGCATGGGTGGAACGAAGTGCAGCGTCGTGATGCCCTGTGCGGCGATCAGCTCGCTCAGGTACTGCGGATCCTGGTGCCCCTGGGGCTTGGCCACCACCAGCGCGGCACCCTCGCACAGCGGCCAGAAGAACTCCCACACCGACACGTCGAAGCTGAACGGCGTCTTCTGCAGCACCCGGTCGGCCGGCTGCAGGCCATAGGCCTGCTGCATCCAGCGCAGGCGGTTGACGATGCCGCGGTGGTCAATGGCCACGCCCTTGGGCCGGCCGGTCGAGCCGGAGGTATAGATGACGTAGGCCAGATGCTGCGGCAGGTTGAGCGGAAGCGGATCGGCAAGGTCATAGGCAGCCAGTTCGCCCCACTGGGAATCCAGGCAGAAGCAGGCAAGGCCTTCGGCCGGCAGTGCCTGCAACAGCTGCTGCTGGGTCAGCAGCAGCACCGGCTTGGCGTCGTCCAGCATGAACGCCAGCCGGTCGCGCGGATAAGCGGGGTCCAGCGGCAGGTAGGCTCCCCCGGCCTTGAGGATGCCCAGCAGGCCCACGACCATCTCGATGGAGCGCTCGATGCACAGCCCCACCACGCTGTCCGGCCCGACGCCCTGCTCACGCAGGCGATGCGCGAGCTGGTTGGCCCGGGCGTTCAACGCCTGATACGTCAGCGACTGGCCTTCGAAGACGACTGCCGTGCGCTCGCGCGAACGCTGCACCTGCTGCTCGAACAGCCGGTTCAACGTGTACGGCTCGGGATAGGCGACGGCGCTGTCGTTCCAGTCGACCAGCAACACCTGCCGCTCTTTCGCTGACAGCAGCGGCATGTCGGCGATCCGGGTGACGGGATGCGCCAGCGCCTGCCGCAGCAACTGCTCGAAATGGCCCACCATGCGCTCGATGGTCGTGGCATCGAACAAGTCGGTGTTGAACTCCCACTGCGCCGTCAAGACTTGACCCAGCTGCTCGATGTTCAGGCTCAGATCGAACTTCGCCACCTCCCGGTGCGTGTTCACGGTCTGCATGACCAGGCCGCCTGCACCCAGGCGTGTCTTGGGCGTGTTCTCCAGGTTGAACATCACCTGGAACAACGGCGAGTGGGCCATGCTGCGCACCACACCGAGCCTGTCGACCAGGTGCTCGAATGGCAGATCCTGGTGCTTACTGGCATCCAGCGTCGCGTTGCGCACTTGCGTGAGCAGCTCAGCGAAGGTCTGCGTCGAATTGACGTACGAGCGCAGTGCCAGCGTGTTCACGAACATGCCGATGAGTGGCTCCAGCCCCGCGTGATGCCGGTTGGCGATCGGGCTGCCCACCACGATGTCGTGCTGTCCGCTGTAGCGCGACAGCAGCACGTTGAAGACCGACAGGAGCACCATGAACGGCGTGGCTTCGTGGCGTCGAGCGAAGGCACTCAACTGCTCGCTCAGCTGCGGCTCGAAGGTGACTTCGATCGTGCGGCCACGATAGGTCTGCATTGCCGGACGCGGCCTGTCCGTTGGCAGCGCCAGCAGCACCGGCGCATCGGCCAGCTGCTGCAGCCAATAACCCAGCTGCTTGTCCAGCACCTCGCCTTGCAGGTAACGGCGCT
>DASTRT010000324.1:0-11893 GCA_035761085.1 Methylophilaceae bacterium | reverse complement strand
GTTCGGCTATACCTCGATGGTCTACGCGACCTGCGTGATCATGGTGCTGTCGTACCTGGTCTGGCTGCACCACTTCTTCACCATGGGCAGCGGCGCGAGCGTCAACTCGTTCTTCGGCATCACCACGATGATCATTTCGATCCCGACCGGCGCCAAGATCTTCAACTGGCTGTTCACCATGTACCGCGGCCGCATCCGCTTTGAACTGCCCATGATGTGGACCATCGCCTTCATGATCACCTTCGTCATCGGCGGCATGACCGGCGTGCTGCTGGCGGTGCCGCCGGCCGACTTCGTGCTGCACAACAGCCTGTTCCTGATCGCGCACTTCCACAACGTCATCATCGGCGGCGTGGTGTTCGGCTTCTTCGCCGCACTCAACTACTGGTTCCCCAAGGCCTTCGGCTACAAGCTCGACACCTACTGGGGCAAGTGGTCGTTCTGGTGCTGGGTCAGCGGCTTCTATCTCGCCTTCATGCCACTCTACGTACTGGGCCTGATGGGCGTGACACGGCGCATGAGCCACTTCGAGGATCCGTCGCTGCAGATCTGGTTCATCATCGCAGCCATCGGCGCCTTGCTGATCCTGCTAGGCATCGTCTTCCTCATCGTGCAGCTGTATGTCAGCTTCCGCCGCCGTCGCGAACTGCGCGATGTGACGGGCGACCCCTGGAACGGCCGTACGCTGGAGTGGTCGACCTCGTCGCCGCCGCCGGAGTACAACTTCGCCTTCACGCCACGCGTGCATGACAACGACACCTGGGCCGACATGAAGCGTGAAGGTTACCAGCATCCGCGTGAAGGCTTTACGGCCATCCATATGCCAAAGAACACCGGTGCCGGCCTTATTATCGCGTTGCTGAGCACGGTGGTAGGCTTCGGCCTGATCTGGCATATGTGGCTGCTTGCCGTGGTCGGATTCATTGCCACCGTGGCCGCCACCATCATCCATACCTTCAACTACGATCGCGACTATTACATCCCTGCGGAACAGGTTACCCGCACGGAAAGGGCGCGCGCAGCACTGCTGGAGCAACATGTCTGATATCACCGCCACCTCCGCCGGCGCCATGAGCGCCAACCCTAGCTCACGTTTTTACGTGAGCGAGCACCATCCCGAAAACGGCACCTTGCTCGGATTCTGGCTGTACCTGATGAGCGACTGCCTCATCTTCGCCTGCCTGTTCGCCACCTACGCCGTGCTCGGACGCAATTATGCAGGCGGCCCGACCGGCGCAGAGCTGTTCGACCTGCCGCTGGTCGCGGTCAACACCTCGCTACTGCTGCTGTCATCGATCACCTATGGTTTCGCCATGCTGCAGATGCAGCGCAAGGGTCTGCGCAATACGCTGATCTGGCTGGCGATCACCGGTCTTCTGGGCGCCGGCTTTATCGGCATCGAGCTGTTCGAATTCTCGCACCTGATCCATGAAGGTGCGGGCCCACAGCGCAGCGGCTTCCTCACGGCATTCTTCTCGCTGGTCGGCACCCACGGCCTGCATGTGAGCTTCGGCATCGTCTGGCTGGTCACGCTGATGTTCCAGCTGCGCAAGCACGGCCTGACGCCGGCCAACAACCGCCGCCTGATGTGTCTCTCCATGTTCTGGCACTTCCTGGATGTGGTCTGGATCGGCGTCTTCACCTTCGTCTACCTGATGGGAGTCCTGCCATGAGCGACCAACACAGCCAAGACCACGGCCATCACGATACTGGCCATGCTCCCAGCACCTTCAAGGGTTACATGACCGGCTTCGTGCTGTCGGTGATCCTGACGGCAATCCCGTTCTGGCTGGTGATGAACCATGTCTTCGCAAGCTCGAGCACCACAGCGCTCGTCATCCTGGGCTTTGCCGCGGTGCAGATCGTGGTGCACATGGTGTATTTCCTGCATATGAACACCAAGTCCGAAGGTGGCTGGACCATGCTGGCGCTGATCTTCACCATCATGATTGTCGTCATTGCACTTAGTGGTTCGCTGTGGGTGATGTACCATCTCAACAACAACATGATGCCGGGCATGATGCCTGACAGCGCTCACGCCATACACGAAATGAACGATATGCCATGATCCCGGACAAGCGCGGCACTTTGAACAAGGCTGCGCAAGTGGACGAAACGCGTCCGCGCTCTACCGCCGCACTGATTGTGCTGGCTGTGGTCGCGGCGCTTTTTTTTGCCGGTTTCGCAGCGCTTGGTACTTGGCAGGTGAAACGTCTGTCCTGGAAGCTCGACCTGATTGCGCGCGTAGAACAGCGCGCTTATTCTGCGCCTGAGCCGCTTCCTGCCGTATCTCGCTGGCCGCAAGTTACTGCCGCCTCCGACGAATACCGGCATGTGCGCCTGAAAGGCTCCTACCTCTACGATCTCACGCTCAAGGTTCGGGCCACCACACAACTGGGCAGCGGCTACTGGCTGCTGACACCGCTGCAGCTTGCCGATGGCGGCATCGTCTTCATCAATCGCGGCTTCATTACGCCTGAAGGGCAGGATACTGGACAACAGGCGGGACCAGCTGATACCGCTCAGCCGGTAGTCGTGACTGGCCTGTTGCGCATGAGTGAACCGGGCGGCGGCTTTTTGCGCAAGAACGACCCTGCCCATGGCCGCTGGTATTCGCGCGACATCCAGGCAATGGCTAACATTCGCAAATTGGCCCATGTCGCGCCTTTCTTCGTAGACGCGGATGCCGGAACGGCAGGAACCGCCAAGACCGGCAACGGCTATCCAGTGGGCGGCCTGACTGTGCTGCACTTCCACAACAATCATCTGGTATATGCGATTACTTGGTATGCTCTTGCCTTGATGGTTGCCGGCGGCGCCTGGTGGGTGGTGCGCGATGAACGCCGGTTAAGACGAAGGAAACCAGGAAGAAGCTGAAACGGTTACCAGACACATGAGGGAACGACGCACGGCCGCCGACAGCGTGGAGATCGCTGCCGGCCATGAAAACATGCTGCAGCTGGTGGAGCTGCGCTGGCTTGCCGTCATCGGCCAGATCGTCACTATCTATGTAGCCAGCCAGGGCTTGAAGATCGCGCTGCCGTTGCCGCAGATGCTTACGGTGTTGGCCTGCCTAGTCGCCTTTAACCTGTTCTGCCAGCTTCGCTGGCGTGAGCGCCGCGCAATGGCGAGGGGCGAGCTGTTCCTCGCGCTGCTGGTCGATGTCGCCAGCCTGACTGCGCAGCTCTATTTCAGCGGTGGCACGGCCAACCCGTTCGCGTTTCTCTATCTGCTACAAGTCATTCTCGGTGCCGTACTGCTTGAGACCTGGGCGACCTGGACCATTGTTGCCCTCACTTGCGTTTGCCTCAGCGGGCTTTCGTTGTTTCACCAACCGCTACTTCTGCCGGATGCCGGCAACGGGAGCTTTTCCAGTCTTTACGTGCGCGGACTGCTGATCTGTTTCGCACTCAACGCCGCCTTGCTGGTGATCTTCATTTCACGCATCAACCGTAATCTGCGGTTGCGCGACGCCCAGCTCGCCGACCTGCGCGAGCGTAGCAGCGAAGAGGAGCACATAGTGCGCATGGGCTTGCTTGCTTCAGGCGCAGCCCATGAACTGGGTACGCCACTCGCCACGATGTCGGTGATACTGGGCGACTGGCGTCATATGCCCGAGTTCAGCCGCAAGCGGGAATTGCAGGAGGAAATTGCCGAGATGCAGTCGCAGTTGCAGCGCTGCAAGAGCATCGTCAGCGGCATCCTGCTATCAGCGGGCGAAGCGCGCGGCGAATCTTCGGGCAAGACCATGCTCAATGCCTTTCTTGACCATCTCGCTGAAGAATGGCGCGCGGGCAGGGCGGTCGGCGCCTTCGACTATGAGAACCAGATTGAAACCGACATGCCGGTCGCGTTCGATACCGTGCTCAAGCAGACGGTGTTCAACATGCTGGATAACGCGTTTGAGGCCTCACCACATTGGCTCAGCCTGACGGCGCAGCGCGAAGAGGATATGTTGGTGGTGGAAGTGGCAGACCAGGGCCCGGGCTTCAGTGAAGACATGCTGGCGCAACTCGGCAAGCCTTACCAGTCGAGCAAAGGGCGCGAGGGCAGCGGACTTGGCCTGTTCCTGGCCGTCAATGTTGCCCGCACGCTGGGCGGCACGCTGACGGCACGCAATAGACCGTCGGGTGGCGCTGTGGTCAGGCTGTCGTTGCCGCTGGCCGCTATCGCTCTTGAGGAGGACGGCACACATGCCTGATGAACGTCTGCTACTGATTGTCGAGGACGATGCCACGTTCGCCCGCACGCTGGGTCGCTCGTTTGAGCGGCGAGGTTACAAGGTGCTGCTGGCCACGAGCTGTGAGGAAGTGGAGACCCTGCTCCAGACGCATACTCCCACTCACGCCGTGGTCGACCTCAAGCTAAATGCCGGAATCTCCGGACTGACCTGCGTGCAGACCTTGCATGCGCATGATTCTGGCATGCTCATCGTGGTACTGACCGGTTTCGCCAGCATCAATACCGCGGTGGAGGCGATCAAGCTCGGGGCTTGTCATTATCTGGCCAAGCCCTCCAATACCGATGACATCGAAGCCGCATTCGGCCATATTGCAGGGTCCGCCGAAGTCGAGCTGACCAACCGCTCGACTTCCATCAAAACGCTGGAGTGGGAGCGCATCCACCAGGTACTGGCCGAGACCAATTTCAATATTTCCGAGACAGCGCGCCGCCTTGGCATGCATCGGCGCACTCTGGCGCGCAAGCTGGAAAAGCAGCGCATCAAGTAAAGATCTTCAAATTAACCAGTTTACCTAGACAAATCAATTATTAACATATAGGTTGTAAAGTAAATTCTAGATATTCCCCTCTAAAACCTCGCAAACTCGCTAGGTAGCATGGGTCGGCTAACGAACAGAGCAGCCAGGGCCTCGAAGCCACAATACAAGCACTCTCCAAGCCAATCCGGTATTGGCTTTGCCAATGACTACGAAAATTAAGACATTGATGATGAGAAGCGCGCCTTCATTACAATTTTTAGATCAAGGAATTCCCATGTCGACCATTCTCGTTTTTTCCCATCTTCGCTGGAATTTTGTCTATCAACGCCCTCAGCACCTGCTGTCCCGATTGGCCCGTGACTACCGGATCATTTTCATAGAGGAGCCCATGCCCGGCAGCGAGAACGACTCCCTGGAACAGATATCTGCGTGTAAAGGCGTCACGGTATTGCGACCTCATCTAACCGCACAAGCGCATGGATTCGACGAGGAAAACATGGATCAGGTGCATGAGATGGTGACCAACTACCTGCGCACGCAACACATCGAAGAGTATTCGATCTGGCTTTATACGCCATTGGCCTTGCCGATCGTGAAAAGGCTATCGCCCGAGGCCATCATCTACGACTGCATGGATGAACTAAGCGCCTTCAAGAATGCGCCCCCGCAGTTGATCCGGCGGGAAAGCGAATTATTCAATGTCGCCGACATCGTTTTCACCGGGGGCCCCAGCCTGTATGAATCCAAGAAAAGCCGGCACCACAATGTGCATTGTTTCCCCAGCAGCGTAGATGGCGCGCATTTCGCACCGCGCGTCGAGTCGGATGACCACGAGGCGCAGCAGCACATTCCTTCACCGCGTCTGGGCTACTATGGCGTGATTGACGAACGTATCGATATCGAACTGATAGGCGCGCTTGCCGATGCAAGGCCGGACTGGCAAATCGTCATGGTCGGCCCGGTAGTGAAAATCGATCCGGAAAGCCTGCCGCAGCGTCCCAACATCTACTGGCTTGGTCAACGCGGCTATGAAGATCTGCCGCGCCTCGCACTCAACTGGGATGTCTGCCTGCTTCCCTTCGCGCTCAATGAATCAACCAGGTTCATCAGCCCGACCAAGACTCTGGAATACATGGCAGCGGAGCGCCCAGCTGTCAGTACGCCGATCAGGGATGTAGTTGGCCCCTATAGCCACGTGGTTCGCATCGCTTACAGTCATGCAGAGTTCATTGAGGCGTGCACACAAACCCTGGTCGAGACTGATACAGAGCGGGCGGCAAGGGTCAAGGCAATGCGCAGCATCATTGCCCAGACCTCCTGGGATAAAACCGCGCATGCCATGGCTAGACTGATTACCCAGATCAGAGCCGGCAATAGCAAGGGGCTGGCGGAGATCGTCAATCTTGCCGGGTCGCGCACATCGCTTCTACGCCCCATGAGCGGGCGCCCTGTGGCTGTCGCCGATACCCGCGCAACAGGAAGTCTGTAGGTTGGGATCAGCCCGCCTAGGGCGGGCTTAACTGCTGCAGCAGGTCACTCTGCAATTGCTCGAGCGCTTCCGGCATGAGCCTTGCACTACCTTTCCCCGAGATGAGGAAGGTGTCTTCTGCGCGGTTGCCCAGGGTATTGATCTTGGCAGTATGCAAATGTACCCCGTATCGCAGAAACGCCTGAGCAATGCTGGACAATAGCCCCGGCCGGTCGCTCGCCTCCAGGTGAAGCCGGTGATAGCTGCTGTTTTCGTCAAACTGCAGAGTGACCGAGGGGGCAATCGGCATGTGCTTGACCTGGCGGCTCACCCGACCCTTCGTGGGCGAGGGCAGCGGTGCCGAAGATTGCAGTTGCTGAGTCAACTCGTACTCGATGTAATTGAGCAGACTGCGGTAATGGTCGGGTTTTTCGGTCAGGTTGTAGACCAGAAAGCTATCCAGCGCGTAGCCATGCTGCGTAGTATGGATTTTCGCTTCGGCGATGGTGTAGCCCATGCGCTCGAAGAAGCCGCAAATGCTGGCGAACAGGTCATCCCGGTCGCGCGTATAGATCATGACCTGGATGCCTTCGCCGCCCGGGCTCAGGCGTGAGCGAACGATGGGCGCTGAAGCATTGATGTGTGCCAGCAAGAGCCGGCTGTGCCAGGCAATCTCCTGACTCTCATGGCGCAGGAAATAGGGCCTTCCCAGCGTCTCCCACAAGGGTTTGTAGGACCTTTCCAGAATACCGTAATGGCTTAGCGTAGTTGCCGCCTGTTGCTGGCGAGCCAGCAGTTCTGCATTGACATCCATGTTCTCGCCGCGTAGCAGTCGCCGCGTCGCCACATACAGATTTTCCAGCAATCGGGCCTTCCAGGCATTCCATACTGCCGGGCTGGTACCGCGAATATCGGCTACAGTGAGCAGATACAGTGCGGTTAGCCGGCGTTCGTTGCCGACAAAGGCGGAAAACTGTTCAATCACGGCAGGGTCGGAGATATCGGATTTCTGCGCGGTGCTCGACATCACCAGGTGGACCTTGACCAGCCAGGCAACCAGGTTGGTGTCTTCCACAGAGAGGCCGTGCTGCCGACAGAAGTTTTGGGCATCCACCTCGCCCAGGGTCGAATGATCACCGCCCCGGCCCTTGGCAATATCGTGGAACAGTGCGCCCAGGTAGAGCAGGTAGGGCGATTTGAACGATGCAAACAGTTTGCTGCATAAGGGAAATTCGTGGGCGTGCTCTGCAATGCTGAAGCGGTGCAAGTTCTGCACTACATTCAGAATATGCTCATCGACGGTATAGACATGGAAGAGATCATGCTGCATCTGGCCGACAATACGGCCGAAGGCAGGGATATAGCGGCCCAGAATCCCGTAACGGTTCATCAGGCGCAAGGCCTTGATGGCGTCCGCCTGCTGCATGATCTGCAGAAACAGCTTTTTGTTGACCTTATCGCGACGGAATTCGCTATCCACGAGGTCTCGATGCCGATAGATGCTGCGCAGCAGCTCGGCACTGAGGCCCTCTAGTTCGGGATTCTGCTGCAGCAGCAGGAAGCTTTCCAGGATGGCTGAAGGCGTGCGCTCGAAGAGCAGCTCCGAGCGGGCAGCGAGCAGGCCGTTTCGCGTCACAAAGCGCTCATTTACCGGCGTAGCCGCTTGCACGGGATAAATGCGCTCCTTGAGCAGCTTGAGCAGCACCTCATTGATGAAGGTCACAGACTTCGCACTGCGGTAATAGCCGTGCATGAGCTGTTCGCTGGCACGTCGTTTGGCCGTATTGCGGTAACCCAGTTCGCGCGCCAGTTCGTTCTGAAAGTCGAATATCAGGCGGTCCTCACGACGTCGCGCGAGGTAATGCAGGCGAGTACGCAGCGTTTGCAGATGCAACTCGCTACGCTTGATGAGGCGAGCCTCGTTTGCAGTGATGATTTTCTGCCTGGCGAGGTCGTTCCAGCTCTCTCCCAATCCCAGACTGCGGGCGATCCACAACACATTCTGCAGGTCGCGAAGGCCGCCCGGGCTTTCCTTGATGTTGGGTTCCAGGTTGTAGGCGGTATCGTTGAAACGCGCATGGCGCCGCGCCTGTTCCTGTACCTTCGCCGCATAAAATGTCTTGGGATCTAGGGTGCCAGCAAAACCGCTCTCAAACTTGCGATAGAGTGCTTTGTCTCCCGTCAGCAGCCGGGCTTCCAGCAGGTTGGTCTGTACCGTTACGTCCTTTTTCGCCTCTTCCACACACTCGTCCACCGTGCGCACGCTATGTCCCACGGCCAGGCCAATGTCCCAGAACAACCCAATCAGGGACTCGACGCGACGCTTGGTCTCCGCCGAGGAGTCATTGGGCAACAGGATCAGCAGATCGACATCGGAGTAGGGGTAGAGCTCACCGCGGCCATATCCACCTACAGCAGCCAGGCAGGCAATGTCATCCAGTCCGCTTTTAGTCCACAGTTCGCGCAGCAGTGCGTCCACCTGCCGGCTATGCTTCTTCAATAGCTCGGTTGTGTCGGCCGTGCTTTCGAACTCGTGCCGGAGTGCTGCCTGCTCATGCTGCAAACGCTCGCGGAGCTGGCGGGTATGGCCCGTTTCGTCATGTACGGGACTTGGCTGCATCTTAGATGAAAGCAGGGATGGGCGGCGAACCTGCGGAAAGGGTCAGGACTTCATAGCCGCTTTCGGTCACCAGCACAGTATGCTCCCATTGCGCCGAAAGGCTGTGGTCCTTGGTTACGATGGTCCAGCCGTCGCCGAGCTGCTTGATGTCGCGCTTGCCTGCATTCACCATGGGTTCGATCGTGAAGATCATGCCTGTCTGCAGTTTGAGACCGGTTCCAGGCTTGCCATAGTGCAGCACCTGCGGGTCTTCATGGAATTTGGTACCGATGCCATGACCGCAGAACTCACGCACGATGCTGAAGCCATGCTTTTCTGCATGCACCTGGATGACATGGCCGATATCGCCCAGGGTGGCACCCGGTTTTACCTTGGCGATGCCCAGCCACATGCATTCGTAGGTGATGTCGCACAGCCGCTTGGCCTGGATGGAAGGCTCACCGACGCAAAACATGCGGCTGGTGTCGCCGTGGTAGCCATCCTTGATCACTGTGATATCCAGGTTGACGATATCACCGCTCTTGAGCACTTTCGGCCCGGGCACGCCATGGCAGATCTGGTGATTCACCGAGGTGCAGATGGATTTCGGGTAGGGCCGATGACCGGGCGGCGCGTAATTGAGCGGTGCGGGAATGGTATGTTGCACATTGACCATGTAGTCATGGCAAAGCTTGTCCAACTCTTCGGTTGTGACACCCGGTTTGACGTAGGGAGTGATGTAGTCGAGCACTTCCGAAGCCAGTCGGCCGGCAATGCGCATTTTCGCAATATCTACTTCGTTCTTGATTGAAACAGCCATGTTTATGAGAGCTCGTCGAGTATGAAATATGCGGCCCGGCGTCCCTTCGGGTAAACTGCAAAACCGCCCTTGTTTTCTTGAATCCTGGGAGCTGCTTATGTTACCATACGCGGCCCGTCGGACAGGAATCATGAGGTCTGACGGTATTTTAACCAAACCGAGCACGCGTACCGTACAGGGTGTCCTTCAAGGATCTTTTGGACGCGTGTGAGCTATAACCCTTACAGGAGACTCTCATGTCCATTACCATGCGACAAATGCTGGAGGCCGGTGTTCACTTCGGCCATCAAACTCGTTACTGGAATCCCAAGATGGCGCCGTACATTTTCGGCGACCGCAACAAGATTCATATCGTCAACCTCGAAACCACGCTGCCGCTGTTCGAAGACGCGCTCAAGTACGTGCGTCAGCTGGCCGCCAACAAGGGCCGCATCCTGTTTGTCGGCACCAAGCGTCAAGCACGCGAAATCATCAAGGAAGAAGCCGAGCGCGCCGGTTGCGCTTACGTCAACCATCGCTGGCTGGGCGGCATGCTGACCAACTTCAAGACGGTCAAGCAATCCATCAAGCGCCTCAACGACTACGAGGCCATGATGCAGGACGGCAGCCTGGAAAAGTTTGGCAAGAAGGAAGCCCTGGGCTACAAACGCGAAGTCGAGAAGCTGCAACGCTCCATCGGCGGCATCAAGGACATGGGCGGTCTGCCGGACGCCATCTTCGTCATCGACGTCGGCCATGAAAGCGGTGCCGTTACCGAAGCTGCCAAGCTCGGCATTCCCGTCATCGGTGTCGTCGATACCAACAATTCGCCCGAAGGTATCGCTTACGTCATCCCCGGCAACGACGACTCCAGTCGCGCCATCCGCCTGTACGCCCGCGGTGTAGCCGATGCCGTGCTGGAAGGCCGCAGCCAGGCAATCGCCGAAATCGTGAAGTCCTCGACAGAAGAGGAATTCGTTGAGGTCGAAGAGGCCGCAACCGAGTAATACCCTGAAAAAAAGGGGCTTCGGCCCCTTTTTTGCATCTGCCTCATCAGGCCCCATTCGTATTGATCAAGATTAGAGTTTAAGGAGTTTCAAATGGCTGAAATTACTGCAGGCATGGTGAAAGAGCTGCGCGAGCGCACCGATGCCCCCATGATGGATTGCAAGAAGGCGCTGACCGAAGCCGAAGGCGACATAACCCGTGCCGAGGAAATCCTTCGCGTGCGTTTCGGCAACAAGGCCAGCAAGGCCGCTGGCCGTGTGGCCGCCGAAGGTACTGTCGGCATCTATATTTCCGCGGATGGCAAGCTGGGTTCCATGGTCGAAGTCAACTGTGAAACCGACTTCGTGGCCAAGAATGACGACTTCCTGGCGCTGACCCGCAATCTGGCCGAGCTGGCCGCCAAGAACAATCCGGCCGATGTTTCTGCGCTGACTTCGCTGAAGATCGGCGACTCCACCGCCGAGGAAGTGCGTGCGCAGCTGGTCGGCAAGATTGGTGAGAACATGACCGTGCGCCGCTTCGTGCGTGTCGAAGCCAAGGGCAAGCTGTACAGCTATGTGCACGGCGGCAAGATCGGCGTGCTGGTCGACCTGGTCGGTGGCGATGAAGCGCTGGGCAAGGATATCGCCATGCACATCGCCGCAGCCAAGCCCAAGTCGCTGGATGCCAGCGGTGTATCGCCCGAGCTAATCGATGCAGAACGCCGTGTAGCCATCGAGAAGGCCAAGGAGGCTGGCAAGCCGGAAGCGATGCTGGAAAAGATCGCCGAAGGCACCGTGCAGAAGTTCCTGAAGGAAGTGACGCTGCTCTCCCAGCCGTTCGTCAAGGACGACAAGCAGACCATCGAACAGCTGCTCAAGTCCAGGGGCGCCAGCGTAGCTTCATTCCATATGTACGTAGTAGGCGAAGGCATCGAGAAGGTACAGACCGACTTTGCCGCTGAAGTGGCTGCTGCCGCCAAGGTGTAAGCCTCAGTCACTGTTTAAGTGACTTGCCGAAAACGTGGGTTGCAGTTCATGTAATCCACGTTTTTTATGATTAAATAGGAGCCTCATGACCGCACCCGCCTATAAACGCATCCTGCTCAAGCTGTCCGGTGAAGCCTTGATGGGGGAAGATAGCTACGGCATCAACCGTGCAACCATCTCCCGCATCGTTGCGGAAATCAAGGAAGTTGTCGATCTGGGCGTGCAGGTGGCGGTGGTCATTGGTGGAGGTAACATTTTCCGCGGCGTGGCCCCGGCAGCAGAAGGCATGGATCGCGCCACCGCCGATTACATGGGCATGCTCGCGACGGT
>DASTRT010000323.1:0-9266 GCA_035761085.1 Methylophilaceae bacterium | reverse complement strand
GGGCCCAAAACAGCTGTGAAGTGGCTGCAGGAATACGGCTCGCTGGACAACATCATGGCCAATGCCGACAAGATCGGCGGCGTGGTGGGCGACAATCTGCGCAAGGCGCTGCCGTGGCTGCCGACCGCACGACAACTGCTGACCATCCGCTGCGATGTCGGCGTGCCGGACGAATGGGCGCATCTCGCCATCAAGCCGCAGGACAAGCCCAAGCTCATCGAGCTGTTCGAGCGCTTCGATTTCAAGAGCTGGCGCCGCGAACTCGACCAGACCGAAACGTCTGCCAGTGCCGCACCCGCCCCGCAACCGCGAGGCCAGATGGGACTCGATTGGGATGCGCCGCCGGAACGCCCGGCCGGCGCGGGCAAGAAAATTTCCGCCCATCGGCAGTATGAAACCATCCTGACCGAGGAAGCGCTGCAGAAATGGATAGACCGTATCCAGCAGGCCGAGCTGGTCTGCCTGGATACCGAAACCACCTGTATCGAACAGATGCAGGCGCGGCTGGTCGGCATGTCGTTCGCCGTGACGCCCGACGAGGCAGCCTACCTGCCACTGATGCATACCTATGCCGGCGCGCCGCACCAGCTTGATTTCCAGACCACGCTGGCCAGGCTCAAGCCGCTATTGGAAGACCCAGCCATCAAGAAGGTCGGCCAGAACCTCAAGTACGATCTGCACGTGTTCGCCAACGAGGGCATCCGGCTGCAGGGCATAGTGCATGACACGCTGCTGCAATCCTATGTGCTGGAAAGCCACCGTTCGCACAACATGGATGCGCTGGCGCGCCGTCATCTGGATCTGGACACCATCACTTTCGAAGAGGTCGCCGGCAAGGGCGCCAAGCAGGTGTGCTTCGACCAGGTGGGCATCGAGCAGGCGACCGAGTATGCCGCCGAGGACGCCGACATCACGCTGCAGCTGCACCGCAACCTGTATCCGCAGATTGAGCCCGATGCCAAGCTCGAATATGTCTACCGCCAGCTGGAAATGCCGCTCTTGGAAATCCTCTACACCATGGAACGCCAAGGCGTGCTGATCGACAAGGTCATGCTCAACGCGCAAAGCCACGAGATCGCGCAGAAGATGGTGATGCTGGAGGAGCAGGCCTTTGAACTGGCCGACCAGCGCTTCAACCTGTGCTCGCCCAAGCAATTACAAGAAATTTTATTCGGCAAGCTCGGCATCAAGCCGCTCAAGAAAACCCCTTCGGGCACGCCGTCCACCGACGAGGACGTGCTACAGGAACTGGCGCTGGATCATCCGCTGCCCAAGATACTGCTGGAGTACCGCGGCCTCACCAAGCTCAAGTCCACCTACACCGACAAGCTGCCGCGCATGATCAACGACAAGACCGGCCGCGTGCACACCTGCTACAACCAGGCGGTGGCCAATACCGGTCGGCTGGCGAGCTCCGACCCCAACCTACAGAACATCCCCATCCGCACGGCGGAAGGCCGGCGTATCCGCGAGGCCTTCATTGCGCCCGAAGGCAGCGTCATCGTGTCCGCGGATTACTCCCAAATAGAACTGCGCATCATGGCGCACCTGTCGCAGGATGAAAATCTGCTCAAGGCCTTTGCCGCCGGCGAGGACATCCATCGCGCCACGGCCTCCGAAGTGTTCGGCTGCGAGCGCGACGCGGTAACCAGCGAGCAGCGCCGCTACGCCAAGGTAATCAACTTCGGCCTCATCTACGGCATGTCTGCCTTCGGCCTGGCGAGCCAACTCAGCATAGACCGCGCCGCCGCGCAGACTTTCATGGAGCGCTATTTCGCGCGCTATCCCGGCGTGCGCGACTACATGCAGAACACGCGCGAACTGGCCAGGCAGCAGGGTTATGTGGAAACCATCTTCGGCCGCAGGTTGTGGGTGCCCGAGATCAACAGCCCCAACGGCATGCGCCGCCAGGGCGCGGAACGCGCCGCCATCAACGCGCCCATGCAGGGCACCGCCGCCGACCTCATCAAGCTCGCCATGATCGCCGTGCAAAACTGGATCAAGGCGCAGAACATCGGCACGCGCATGATCATGCAGGTGCATGATGAACTGGTGCTGGAAGTGCCGGAGGCGGAACTCTCGCTAGTCAAGGAGCAGCTGCCCGGCCTCATGGGCAACGTGGCCCAGCTCGATGTGCCGCTGCTGGTGGAAGTGGGCTCGGGCCCCAACTGGGAAAAGGCGCACTAGCATGGCGCAGGAGTTTGGCGCCTTCATCATCGGCGACGAGATCATCTCCGGCAAACGGCAGGACAAGCACTTCCCGCAGATTATCAAGACACTTGGCGAACGCGGCTTGAGCCTCGCCTGGTGCCAATACCTGGGCGACGACCCGGCGCGCATTACGGCTGCGCTCAAGACCAGCATGGCGAGCGACGATATCGTGTTCTGCTTCGGCGGGATCGGTGCCACGCCGGACGATCATACGCGGCAATGTGCCGCAGCCGCGGCGGGATTGCCGATCGAGCGGCACAAGGGTGCAGTGGCCGAGATCGAGGCGCAGTACGGCGAGCGCGCCTACCCCAAACGCGTGCTCATGGCGGATTTTCCTGCCGGCGCCGACCTCATCCCCAATCCGGTCAATCGCGTTGCGGGGTTCAGCCTAGGACATCACTACTTCATGCCGGGCTTCCCCGAAATGGCCTGGCCCATGCTGGAATGGGTGCTGGACCATCACTATGCCCATTTGCATCACCAGCAACCGCGTATCGAGCAATCCCTCCTGGTATTCGATGCCGGCGAAAGCCAGTTGCTCGACTGCATGAACGATATCGTCAATCGCTTCCCGCAGGCCAAGCTGTTCTGCCTGCCGCAGCTCGACAAGCGGCGCACTATCGAGCTGGGCGTCAAGGGCGATCCGGTCGTCGTCATGCAGGCCATGGCGGAAATTCAACGGCACATCGTCACGGCCGGCTTTGAGTGGCGCAAATCCGACAAATCGCCGGAATAATTAACCCCACTGTTAGCCCGGCTGTTCCGGCTCAGCCCGTTTGCATATAGAATAGCCAGCTCGGATTTTTCCGCCGCTAGTATTCGGCAACCCCATAGACGTGCAAATCGGTCCTTACAAACTGAAGAACAATCTCGTGGTCGCGCCCATGGCAGGCGTGACTGATCGGCCTTTCCGCCAACTTTGCAAGAAGATGGGTGCAGGCATGGCGGTCAGCGAGATGGTAACTTCCAACTCCCTGCTCTACGGCAGCACCAAGACACTGCGGCGCGCCAACCACGAAGGCGAAGTCAACCCGATCTCGGTGCAAATCGCCGGCGCCGACCCGCAGATGATGGCCGAGGCCGCCAAATACAATGTAGACAACGGCGCACAGATCATCGACATCAACATGGGCTGCCCAGCCAAGAAGGTCTGCAATGTCATGGCAGGCTCCGCGCTTCTGAAGGACGAGCCCCTGGTTTCGCAGATTCTCAAGGCCGTGGTCGGCGCGGTGGATGTGCCGGTCACGCTCAAGATCCGCACCGGCTGGGACAAACACAACCGCAACGCGGTAACCGTGGCAAAAATGGCCGAGGACATCGGCGTCCAGGCACTGGCCATGCATGGCCGCACGCGCGCCTGCGCCTACATGGGCGAAGCCGAGTACGACACCATCGCCGCCGTCAAGCAGGCGATCAAGATTCCGCTCATCGCCAACGGCGACATCACGACGCCGGAAAAAGCCAAGTACGTACTCGACTACACCCAGGCCGATGCCGTCATGATCGGCCGTGCCGCGCAGGGCCGGCCCTGGATTTTCCGCGAAATTGAGCACTATCTGCAGACCGGCGAGCACCTGCCGCTGCCGGAGGTGGCAGAAATCCACCGCGTCATGCTGGAACACCTGCATGACCTGTACGCTTTCTATGGCGACCTGACCGGCATGCGCGTCGCGCGCAAGCACATCTCGTGGTACACCAAGGGTCTGGCCGGCTCGGCCAATTTCCGTCACAACATGAACCAGCTGCAGAGCATTGAGGAACAGCTCGCGGCCATCAACGAATTCTTCGGTCAGCTGCAACAGCAGAACTCGCGTCTGCAGTATGCAGAGGAGGCCGGGGATCTGGCGGAGGCACTGGCGGCATAATGGCGCACGGGGACCTTGCAGCATGCGTGAAAAACGCGCTCGACGAATACTTCAAGGACCTGGATGGCCAGCCCCCACATGCGGTCTATGACATGGTGCTGCAGTGTATCGAGCGACCACTTCTGGAATATGTGCTGAATCGTGCCGAAGGCAACCAGAGCAAGGCAGCGCAGATCCTGGGGCTGAACCGCAACACGCTGCGCAAGAAACTCAAGCAGTACAACCTTCAGTAATTCTTCTTATCTTCAAGCGGGCATCCGCAGTAGTGCATTAATCATGGCCATTATAAAAAGAGCTCTCATCAGCGTTTCCGACAAGCAAGGCATCCTTGAATTCGCCCAGGCCCTGCATGGCTTCGGCGTCGAAATCCTCTCCACCGGCGGTACTGCCAAGCTGTTGCGCGACAACAAGATTCCCGTGACCGAGGTCAGCGACTACACCGGCTTCCCCGAAATGCTGGATGGCCGCGTCAAGACGCTGCATCCCAAGGTGCACGGCGGCCTGCTGGGTCGGCGTGACCTGCCGGAGCATGTGCAAGCCATGCAGCAGGCCGGCATTCCACCGATCGACATGTTGGTGGTCAACCTCTACCCGTTCGAGGCGACAGTCGCCAAGCCAGACTGCTCCATGGAAGAGGCGATCGAGAATATCGACATCGGCGGCCCGGCCATGCTGCGCTCGGCCGCCAAGAACTGGAAGGATGTCACGGTAGTGACCGATGCTTCGCAGTACGAAGCCGTGCTGGCCGAAATGCAGAGCACGGGCGGTGCGACCAGCCAGGCCACCCGTTTTGCGCTGTCAGTCGCCGCGTTCAACCGCGTGAGCAATTACGATGGCGCGATCAGCGACTACCTGTCCTCTTTCAATGCCGACAATACGCGTAACCCATTCCCGGGCCAGACCAACGGCCGCTTCGTCAAGATCCAGGATTTGCGCTACGGCGAGAATCCGCATCAGCAGGCCGCCTTCTACCGCGACCTCTACCCGGCGCCGGGCTCGCTGGTTACCGCCGAACAACTGCAGGGCAAGGAGCTGTCCTACAACAACATCGCCGACGCCGATGCCGCCTGGGAAGCGGTCAAGAGTTTTGATACAACTGCCTGCGTCATCGTCAAGCACGCCAACCCGTGCGGCGTGGCCTTGGGCAGCACCACACTTGAAGCTTACGGCAAGGCATTCAAGACCGACCCCACCTCCGCTTTCGGCGGCATCATCGCCTTTAACAGGCCGATAGACGGCGCGACGGCGGAGGCTGTTTCCAAGCAGTTCGTCGAAGTGCTGATCGCCCCGGATTTTTCCGAAGATGCGCTCGCCATTTTCAAGGCCAAGGCCAATGTGCGCGTGCTGAAGATCGCGTTGCCGCCCGGCGGCGAAACCGCCTGGCAGAATGGCCGCAATTATCACGATATCAAGCGCGTGGGTTCGGGCATCCTGATCCAAACCGCCGACAACCATGAAATCAATCGTGACGAACTGCGTATCGTCACCAAGAAGCAGCCTACACCGCAACAGTTGGACGACCTGCTGTTCGCCTGGCGTGTGGCCAAGTACGTCAAATCCAACGCCATCGTGTTCTGCGGTGGCGGCATGACATTAGGCGTAGGCGCCGGCCAGATGAGCCGCGTGGACAGTACCCGTATCGCCGCCATCAAGGCGCAGAATGCCGGCCTGACGCTCAAGGGTTCCGTGGTCGCCTCCGACGCCTTCTTCCCGTTCCGTGACGGCGTGGACGTGCTGGCCGAAGCCGGCGCCAGTTGCGTGATCCAGCCGGGCGGCAGCATGCGCGACGAGGAAGTCATCGCAGCGGCCGATGAACATGGGCTGGCGATGGTGTTCACCGGCATTCGTCACTTCCGCCATTAAAATCATGTCGAATTGGCTGCGCGTCTCATATACTTGCCACAAGTTTTTAAAGGCTTAACCCAATGAAAGTGCTCGTAATAGGTAGCGGTGGCAGAGAACACGCCCTGGCTTGGAAAATCAAGCAGAACCCCAAGATCAGCCGCGTCTTCGTCGCACCCGGCAACGGCGGCACGGCGCTAGATCCCGACATGGTCAACGTGCCCATCACGGACATTGCCGAACTGGTCGAGTTTGCCAAGAACGAAGACATCTACCTTACGGTGGTCGGCCCGGAAGCACCGCTGTCCAAGGGCGTGGTCGATGCCTTCCGCGCCGCCAGACTGCGCATCTTCGGCCCCTACAAGGACGCCGCCCAGCTGGAAAGCTCCAAGGATTTCGCCAAGGCCTTCATGGTACGGCACAACATCCCGACTGCTGCCTACGCCACGTTTACCGACGCGACTGCCGCCCATGACTATGTCAACAAGCAAGGCGCGCCCATCGTCATCAAGGCCGACGGCCTGGCCGCTGGCAAGGGCGTCATCGTCGCCATGACAGACGAGGAAGCGCACGCCGCCATCGACTACATGCTGGCCGACAACAAGCTGGGCAGCGCCGGTTCGCGTGTCATCATCGAGGAATTCCTGGAAGGCGAGGAAGCGAGCTTCATCGTCATGGTGGATGGCAAGAATATCCTCCCACTTGCCACCAGCCAGGACCATAAACGTCTGCTGGATGGCGACCAGGGCCCCAACACCGGCGGCATGGGCGCCTACTCGCCGGCCCCGGTCATCACGCCGGCCATCCACGCCAAAATCATGCGCGAAATCATCAAGCCGACCGTGGCCGGCATGGAAAAGGAAGGCATCCCCTACACCGGATTCCTCTACGCCGGCGTCATCATCGACAAGGAAGGCAACGTCAAGACGCTGGAATTCAACTGCCGCATGGGCGACCCAGAAACCCAGCCCATCCTGCTGCGGCTCAAGAGCGACCTGGTCACGCTGCTCGATCACGCCATCGACGGCACGCTCAATGAGGTGGAAGCCGATTGGGACCGCCGTACGGCCTTGGGTGTGGTCATGGCTGCAGCCAACTATCCCGAGGAGCCGCGCACGGGCGACGAAATCACCGGGCTGCCGAAAAACCTGGAGGACGCCTGCGTGTTTCACGCCGGTACCACATTCAAGGACGGCAAGGTCTACACCAGCGGCGGCCGCGTACTGTGCGTGACGGCACTGGCAGAAACCGTGAAGTACGCGCAGATGCGGGCCTACCAGATCGCCGAGGAAATCCGCTTCGACGGCGCGCAGATGCGCAAGGATATCGGCTACCGAGCGGTTAAATCCTAGGAGTTTCCAAGTGGGAAGCACGCGAGGACTTCAGGATTTTCTTCGGCGTGGTGGCGTCATCGCCTACCCTACCGAATCCTGCTTCGGCCTGGGCTGCGACCCGCGCAACCGCCGCGCGGTGCAACGACTGCTGCGCATCAAGGGACGGCCAGAACGCAAGGGCCTGATCCTCATCGCCAGCCGTCTCAGCCAACTCAAGACGTATCTCGCCCCGCTCTCGGCGGATCAGGTGGCGCAGCTCAACAGCAAGTGGCCTGGGCCGCACACCTGGCTGGTACCAGCTTCCCACAATTGCCCGTTCTGGTTGACCGGACGCCATTCGACGCTAGCCGTACGTGTAACCGCGTTTGCCCCCGCGGCACGCCTTTGCCGTGAAGCCGGCATGGCACTGGTTTCCACCAGCGCGAACCGCAGCGGCCAAAAATCCGCGAGAACGGCCAAGGAATGTGCGCGGCTATTCGGCAGCAAGGTGCGGGTCATTCCCGGCCGTGTCGGCAAACGGCGCAGACCCTCAACTATCCAGGACCTGGCAACAGGTAAAATACTACGCCCATGAGCCAAGCCATCAATCCCAACCTCGTATTCGACTACCTGCAAGGCCTGCAGAATCGTATCGTCGAAGCTCTCGAACTCGCCGACGGCAAGAACTTCCTGCATGACAGCTGGCAGCGCGCCGAGGGCGGCGG
Source organism: Methylophilaceae bacterium (assembly GCA_035761085.1). Taxonomy (GTDB): domain Bacteria; phylum Pseudomonadota; class Gammaproteobacteria; order Burkholderiales; family Methylophilaceae; genus DASTRT01. The sequence goes on along the minus strand of DASTRT010000323.1, from coordinate 1,310 downwards.
TGGGACGTCCTGCATTCTGGAAGAAGGCAAGCTGTTCGAACGCGCCGGTGTCGGCTTTTCGCATGTACAGGGCAACCGCCTGCCCCCTTCCGCCAGCGCCGCCCATCCCGAAGCCGCTGGGCGCAGCTGGCAGGCCATGGGTGTTTCGCTGGTGCTGCACCCGCGTAATCCCTATGTGCCCACGGTGCACATGAATGTGCGATTCTTTGTAGCCAATCCTCCAAGCGAGCAATCGGCAAAGCATCAAGGTGCGAGCCAAGGCGCCAATGACGCTGCGACGAGACATACCGCAGATGGTAGGCGAGAAGCAGCGGAGGAAGGCAACGAAGGCGCAGCCCTTGAGGCACAGCCGATATGGTGGTTTGGCGGAGGAATGGATTTAACGCCCTATTATGGCTTTGAAGAGGATGCCGTCCATTTCCACCGCACCTGCCGCGACGCGCTGGCGCCTTTCGGCGAGCACTACTATCCGCAGTTCAAGAAGGCCTGTGACCACTACTTCTATCTCAAGCACCGCAAGGAGCCGCGCGGTATCGGCGGCATCTTTTTCGACGATTTCAATGCGCTGGGGTTCGAGCGCAGCTTTGAACTCATGAAAAGCGTAGGCGATGCCTTCATCCAGGCTTACCTGCCTATCGTGCAGCGGCGCAAGGACACGCCCTACGGCGAGCATGAACGCGACTTCCAGGCATATCGCCGGGGCCGCTATGTGGAGTTCAACCTGGTTTATGACCGCGGCACGCTGTTCGGGCTGCAATCCAATGGCCGCGCCGAATCCATCCTGATGTCCATGCCCCCCGCAGTAAAGTGGCGCTACGACTGGAAGCCGTCCGAAGGCACGGCAGAAGCGCGGCTCTACAAGGACTTTCTGACGGAGCGCGACTGGTTAAGCGGCGGCTGATCAGTTAATCTTGCATAACTTCACTAGGGGGAAACTGAATGCTTGCGCAGCTGTTCCGCACCAAACCGGTTGAAACAGAATCCACCAGCGGTCTCAAAAGATGTTTAAGCGCATTTGATCTCACCCTTCTCGGCATAGGCTGTGCCATCGGCACCGGTATTTTCGTACTGACCGGTATTGCCGCCGCCACGCAGTCTGGCCCGGCCGTCGTCCTTTCCTTCGTTTTTGCCGGCATCGCCTCCGCTTTCGCCGCCTTCTCCTATGCAGAGCTTGCCGCCTGCGTAGGCGGCTCCGGCAGCGCCTATGGCTACAGCTACGTGGCGTTCGGGGAAATCTTTGCCTGGATCATCGGCTGGATATTGTTGCTGGAATACGGGGTGGGCGCCGCTGCGGTAGCCAATGGCTGGTC
>DASTRT010000322.1:0-2640 GCA_035761085.1 Methylophilaceae bacterium | reverse complement strand
CGCGGTGATGGCGTCGCTGGCTGGCGGCACCATCTGCGCCATGGCGCGCAGCAGCGATGCATTCTGCTCGGCCAGCTCGGGCTTGCGTTCATGGTAGAAAGCCGCGATTCGCGTGATGAGATCGCCGAATCCCGGCAGCTGGTAGCGCGGCTCCCTGGGGAAATACGTGCCGGTGAAGAAAGGTTCCTGTTCAGGCGTCAGGAATACGGTCAATGGCCAGCCGCCGCTCTGCCGCGTCAGCAGGTTGTGTGCCGTCTGGTAGATCTGGTCGATATCGGGTCACTCCTCGCGATCCACCTTGATATTGATAAAATTGGCATTCATGATCGCCGCGACCCCCGGGTCTTCGAACGATTCATGGGCCATGACGTGGCACCAGTGGCAGGCGGAGTAGCCGATGGAAAGCAGGATAGGTTTGTCCTGCGCTTTGGCGAGATTTAGCGCCTCCTCACCCCATGGATACCAGTCCACCGGGTTGTCTGCGTGCTGCAGCAGATAGGGACTGGTCTCGTGAGCGAGTCGGTTAGGCATACGGCAGTTTAAGCCAAGCCCTACAGGGCTTCTGTACTGTACTCCACAGTCAGCACATGGGTTTCGCCGGCGCCGATGGTGACGACATTTTCCAGCGCATTGGCTGATTCGACGCACACCATGCGGCGCCAGTCATCCCCGGGACCGATGTCATGCAGCTCTTCGGCTTTGACTTCACCCGGCGTCCACACCACGGTGGACTGGCTGCCGCTCTTGGCAATGCGGATGCGGCGTTGCATGCCGGGATCGACGATGGTACAGGTGGCGGCCGTATTCACGAACACGCGGTCGTACTCCTGCGAGAAACGCAGCTCGCCCTGCTGGTTATGGCGGGAAAAGGCTGACGTCTTGTCGGCATATTCACAGCCATCGAGGCCGTCGATATGGACAGCTTCGACATCGCTGATCTGGAAATAGGTATGCAGCGCCTCGCCGATCACCAGGCTGGCGTCGCCCTTGTTGGTAGTCGCCAGCGCCATCTTCAGGGTGCTGCCGATTTCCACGGTCAGGGTGAGTTCATAGGGATGCGGCAGTTGCTGGTGTGCCACCGGGGTATCCTGCAGCTGCAGTTTGAGGCGTGTCGCGCCGCTACCCAGCAATTCCGATTCGAGTAAATGCCAGGGCATGACTCGGGCAAAACCATGCGGACAAAGCCGTTCATCAGTCGGATGGGCTCCAAACCAGGGCCAGCAGATGGGCACGCCGCCACGTATGGAGCGACCGTGGCCGAAGCGGGCGCGTTTGGACAGCCACAGAACGGGATCGGCAGCGTGCGCAGGCTGCCAGTGAACCAAGTGACCGCCCTGCAGGGCCAGCGAGGCGCTGGCCAGTTCATTTTCCACGCAAACGGTGACAAGACCGTCCGCCGATTCATAAAAACTCAGACCGTCTTCTCTGCTGGAGACTTTGGTCGCATTTGCAATATTCATTGATTCGAATTTCCCTCTATTCAATCTGGCTCACGTCGCGGACCGCCCCCCTCGCGGCCGACGTCGTCATTGCGGCGTAGGCGCGCAAGGCAGGCGATACGCTGCGCTGGCGCGAGGCCGGCTTCCATGCCCGGTTGCCCTTGGCTTCCATTCTGGTACGGCGATGTGCCAGCTCCTCATCGGAGACGGCCAGATGGATGGTGCGGTTGGGAATATCGATTTCGATGGTATCACCCTCTTCAACCAGGCCAATCGCGCCGCCTTCCGCGGCTTCCGGCGAAGCGTGACCGATGGAGAGGCCAGAGGTGCCACCGGAGAAACGGCCGTCAGTGAATAATGCACAAGCCTTGCCAAGCCCCTTGGACTTCAGGTAGCTGGTTGGATACAGCATTTCCTGCATGCCGGGACCACCGCGCGGCCCTTCATAGCGGATCACCACGACATCTCCCGCCACGATCTTGTCGCTCAGAATGGCTTCGACCGCTGCATCCTGCGATTCAAAAATACGGGCGCGACCGGTGAATTTAAGGATGGCTTCATCGACACCTGCCGTCTTCACGATACAGCCGTCGAGGGCGATATTGCCGTACAACACGGCCAGGCCGCCATCCTGCGAATAAGCATGCTGCTTGTCGCGTATGCAGCCCTCTGCGCGGTCATCGTCGAGGTCAGGCCACAGCATGGACTGGCTGAAGGCGATGGTGGTGGCGATGCCGCCGGGAGCGGCGCGGTAGAACTTCTTTACGTCCTCGCTCTGCGTACGCGTGATGTCCCACTTCTCCAGTGCGTCGCCCATGGTCTTGGCGTGGACGGTGGGACTTTCGCGATGGATCAGCCCTGCGCGGTCCAGTTGGCCCAGAATCCCCATGACGCCGCCAGCCCGGTGCACGTCTTCCATGTGATATTTCGCGGTCGCGGGTGCCACCTTGCAGACGCAGGGCACTTGTCGCGAAATGCGGTCGATATCGGCCATGGTGAAATCAACACCGGCCTCGTGCGCGGCTGCCAGCAGGTGCAGGACGGTATTGGTCGAGCCGCCCATCGAGACGTCCAGCGCCATCGCGTTCTCGAATGCCGCCTTGGTCGCGATCGAGCGCGGCAAAACCGAATAATCGTCCTGCTCGTAATGGCGCTTGGCCACCTCGACGATCAGCCGGCCGGCCTTCAGGAACAGTTCCTT
>DASTRT010000321.1:0-8079 GCA_035761085.1 Methylophilaceae bacterium | reverse complement strand
CCACCTGCTTGTCGCCGTGCATGACGACAACGCTCTGTCCTGGCTTGATGCGCCCGTTGAGAATGCGGCCTACACCCAGGCGACCGGTATAGCTGGAATAATCCAGTGCGGAAATCTGCAACTGAAGCGCCGCATTCGGATCGCCCTTGGGCGGCTCGACATGGCTCAAAATGGTTTCGAACAGCGGACGCATGGTGTCCGAAGGCTTCTTGAGATCAGTGGTGGCATAGCCGTTCAAGGCAGAGGCATACACCACGGGGAAGTCCAGCTGCTCGTCGGTGGCCCCCAGATTGGCAAACAGATCGAAGGTATGGTTGATGACCCAGTCGCAACGTGCACCGGGACGGTCCACCTTGTTGATAACGACGATGGGCCGCAAGCCAAGCGCCAAGGCTTTCTTCGTCACAAAACGCGTTTGCGGCATCGGGCCTTCCACCGCATCCACCAGCAGCACCACACCATCCACCATGCCCAGCACACGTTCCACCTCGCCGCCGAAGTCGGCGTGTCCCGGGGTGTCGACGATATTGATGTGGGTGCCTTCGAAATTGACGGCCGTATTCTTGGCCAGGATGGTGATGCCGCGTTCCTTTTCCAGGTCGTTGGAATCCATGACACGCTCGGTAACGGTCTGGTGGGAAGCGAAAGTGCCTGCCTGCTGCAGGAGCTTATCCACCAGCGTGGTTTTGCCGTGGTCTACGTGGGCGATGATGGCGATATTGCGGAGCGCGCGGGACATGATGAGGTGGGCCAATCAAATAAAAGGGCGCGATTCTAACACAGAAACCATGACGGAATTTGAAGAAACCTTTGACAACAAATCCTTAACGCGTATACTGCGCGCAAAAGTTTCAATCATAACGATTGACCTTCATCGCCCTAGCCTCCTGCAGCCTGTGTAGTTTCCGGCTCACCTGATTCATTAACGGTTAGTGGCTATGCCCATGCGCCGATAATGCCTTGATGTTCTCATATATTTTGCGTGTGTTGTTTGATAACGCCGATAGAAATCGGTGACGCCGCAGGCACCCCCTGCGTTTTTGTTTTGCTCCAAAAGGAAAATTTGTGTCTTTTGAAAATCTGAATTTGCACCCGGCCATTCTTCGTGCCATTGAAGAATCCGGCTATACCGTCCCCACGCCCATCCAGGCCCAGGCGATTCCTGAAATTATTGCCGGCCATGACCTCATGGCTTCGGCTCAGACTGGCACCGGCAAGACCGCTGCCTTCTCGCTGCCAGCATTGAACCTGCTGGCGACACCTCATCCTTCGCGCAGCCGCGGCCCGCGCATCCTGGTGTTGACCCCCACTCGTGAACTGGCCGCCCAGGTCAATGAAGCGGCCCGCAAGTACGGCAAATATATCCGTGCCCGCGCAGTCAGCATCGTCGGCGGCATGCCCTACCCACTGCAGAACAAGCTGCTGAGCCAGCCGCTGGATATCCTGGTAGCTACCCCCGGTCGCCTGTTGGATCACATGGAGCGCGGTCGCATCGACATGTCGCGCCTGCAGATGCTGATTCTCGACGAAGCGGACCGCATGCTCGATATGGGCTTCATGCCGGATATCGAGCGCATCTGCAACGCCCTGCCCATTGAACGGCAAACCCTGCTGTTCTCGGCCACCTTCGAAGGCAGCGTGAAGAAGATTGCCCAGCAATTCCTGCGCGATCCCAAGATGATCCAGATTGCCGCACAGAAGGAAAAGCACGCCAATATCGAACAGCGGCTGCACTTCGTGGATGACATGAACCACAAGAACAAGCTGCTGGAGCATCTGCTGATCGACCCGGAAGTCAACCAGGCTATCGTGTTTACCTCGACCAAGCGCCACGCCGACCTGCTGGCTGAAGACCTCTATGCCGCCGGCCACAAGACTGCTGCGCTGCACGGTGACATGACGCAGGGTGCGCGTAACCGTACGCTGACCAAACTGCGCCGCGGTGATGTGCGCGTGCTGGTTGCCACCGATGTCGCCGCCCGCGGTATCGACGTGCACGGCATCAGCCACGTATTCAACTACGATCTGCCGAAGTTCGCCGAGGACTACGTACACCGCATCGGCCGTACCGGTCGCGCCGGCAATACCGGTATTGCGGTTTCCTTCGCTGCCCACGCCGACCGTCACAGCGTGCGCAAGATCGAACAGTTCACCGGCCAACGCCTGCAAGCAACGGTGATCGAGGGTCTGGAGCCCAAGCGCCCCATGCCTACCAAGGACGGCGCCAGGAACAGCAGCGGTCGTCCTGGCTACAAGCCGGGCAACAAGGCAGGTTTCAAGCCACGCCAGAACGAAGGCTACCGTAGCGAAGGCCGCAAGAACGGCGGCAGCCGCGAAGGCTTCAAGGGTAACAACCGATCCGCATCCCCATCAACTCCGCGCCGTTCACGCGCTTTTGCCTAATCCATGACCGAAACCACTACCTTTGCATCCCTCAAACTGGCGCCTGAGCTTCTCAAGGCGCTCGAAGAAACCGGCTATTTGACTCCCACGCCTATCCAGGCACAAGCCATTCCGCTTGTGCTGGAGGGGCGTGACGTCATGGCTGGTGCGCAAACCGGCACCGGCAAGACGGCGGCCTTTGCGCTGCCCGCCTTACAGAAATTGCTGCCACAGGCAAGTAGCAGCGCTTCTCCGGCGCGCCATCCGGTACGTGCGTTGATCCTCGTGCCGACGCGTGAGCTGGCCATACAGGTTGAAGAGAGCATAAAGCTGTACGCGAAACATACCCCGCTGCGCTCGCTGGTGGTATTCGGCGGCGTGGATATCAAGACGCAGACGCCCTATCTCATGAAGGGGGTGGAAATCCTGGTAGCGACGCCGGGTCGGTTGCTCGACCATGTCGAACAGCGCACCGTGCAGCTGAACCAAGTGCAGATGCTGGTGCTGGATGAAGCCGACCGCATGCTGGATATGGGCTTCATGCCCGACCTCAAGCGTATCCTGGCAATGCTGCCCAAGATGCGGCAGAACCTCATGTTCTCCGCCACCTTCTCGCCCGAGATCAAGAAGCTGTCGGCCGACTTCCTGCGTGACCCGGTACTGGTCGAAGTCGCGCGCAGCAATGCTACCGCCGACAATGTCACGCAAAAGGTCTACCTGACCTCGCAGGACAAGAAGCAGGACAAGCTGGTAGATATCCTCAAGGAAGACCCGACTGTCCAGGCGATTGTGTTCACCAAGACCAAGCTCACTGCCAGCCGCCTGGCTCGGCAGCTGGTGCGCAGCGGCATCCAGGCCGACGCCATCCACGGCGACAAGAGCCAATTGGAGCGTATTCAGGCGCTGGACGCTTTCAAGCAGGGCAAAGTGACGACGCTGGTCGCCACCGATGTTGCTGCACGCGGGCTCGACATTGATCAGCTGCCAATGGTGATCAACTATGAAATTCCTTCCGCGCCGGAAGACTATGTCCACCGCATCGGCCGTACCGGCCGTGCCGGCGCTTCAGGGGTGGCAATTTCGCTGGTATCGCCGGAAGAAGAGAAATACCTCAAGGAAATCGAGAAGCTGATCAAGCGCGAAATACCCAAGGAAAAGGCGGCTGCGGTCTCCGCGCCCAGCACCACTTCCAGCAGCAGGGGGAAATCGCACGGCTCGCGCAGCAAGGGCGACGAATGGTTCAACCGGCCCTATGAGCCCTCCAGGGATGCGCCGCCACCTCGACAGGTTCCGCCTAAAACCGGCAAACCCAAGAAGGAAGTTGCTGCTCTACTGGGCGGGCTGCGCCGTCAGGATTGATCTGAAGCCGGCTCGGCACGGTTACGCATGAAGTCGGCCACGCCATACAAGGCCTCAGCCAGCTTGATCATCAAGGCTTCTTCGATGCCAAGCTCATGCATGGCTTTCACCATGCAATACATCCATTGATCGCGTTCCGACTCCCCGATGGAAAACGGCAGATGGCGCCGGCGCAGGAAAGGGTGTCCATAACGCTCGATGTAGAGCTGCGGACCGCCCGCCCAGCCCGTCAGAAACATGAAGAGTTTTTCGCGTGATCCCGTAAGGTCTGCGGGATGCATGACGCGAATGCCCGCCGTCTTCGGATCGCTATCCATGATGTCGTAAAAGCGATCCACCAATACTCTAATCTGCTCGGTACCACCGAGCAGCTCATGGAATGTCACCGGCTTGACCGGTTGCGGTTCTTGTTCCGACATTAGTCACACTGCCTTGGGTTTAACCAGGCTGGCCGCCCGCTTGGCCCGACTGCGCGCTTCTTCGATGGACTTGCCAGTAGCCAGAGCAACCCCCATGCGGCGACGCATGAACGATTCCGGTTTGCCAAACAGGCGCAGATCAGCCCCAGGCACTGCCAGAGCTTTTTCTACGTCTTCGAACACCAGGCCATGGCTATCGGCACCCCCGTAAATTACGGCGCTGGCACCAGGTTCACGTAAGGTGGTGTCCACCGGCAGGCCAAGGATGGCGCGTGCATGCAACTCGAATTCGCTGAAACGCTGGCTGGCCATGGTAACCAGGCCGGTATCGTGCGGCCGCGGGCTCACTTCCGAGAACCACACCTGCTCGCCCTTCACGAACAGCTCTACACCAAAAATTCCGAGACCGCCCAGGCTATCTGTCACGGTTTTGGCGATGCGTTGAGCCTCGGCCAGGGCCTCGCTGTTCATGGGTTGAGGTTGCCAGCTTTCGATGTAGTCGCCCTTGTCCTGCAGATGGCCAATCGGCTCGCAGAAATAGGTTTCAATGTTGCCGTCGATATTCTTCGCCCGCACCGTCAGCAGCGTGATCTCATAGTCGAAGTCGATCTGCCCCTCGATGATCACCCTGCCCTGATTGACCCGTCCGCCGGTGGCGGCATATTCCCAGGCAGCTGCAACTTCAGCTGGCGACGAGATGCGCGATTGGCCCTTGCCGGAGGAAGACATGGTCGGCTTGATGAAGCACGGGTAGCCGATTCCGCGGTCGATCGCCTGCTGCATCTCCTGTTCGCTGCCGGCGAACGCATAGGACGAGGTCGGCAATTTGAGCTCTTCCGCTGCCAGGCGGCGGATTCCTTCACGATTCATGGTGAGCTGCACGGCCTTGACCGTGGGAATCACCTGAGCCAATCCTTGCCGTTCTATCTCGGCCAATGCATCGGTATTCAACGCCTCGATTTCGGGAACGATGAGGTGAGGCCTTTCCTTCTTAACCAGTTCAAGCAGTGCTGCACCGTCCGTCATATTGAGCACGTGAGCGCGATGTGCCACCTGATGCCCCGGCGCATTGGGATAGCGATCCACCGCGATGACCTCGACGCCCAGCCTCTGCAGGGCGATGATGACCTCCTTGCCGAGCTCGCCACTGCCCAGCAACATGACACGGGTGGCGGAAGGGCTCAGAGGGGTGCCAATCTTCATCAAAAACTCCAAATCAGAAAGGTGAAAATAGTATCACGACTGATAGCCCCCAGCCTGTGCCTATGGATGTGTTTGGGTTTGGCGACAAAAACCGGTGGATCACATTGGCAAATTGTTGATATGAATTTGTAAATATTTGAATGATTGAGTGTTTTTATCCTGGCCTGCTTCTTGCCATAACCCCTGTAAGCAGCATTCGTTAACCATTCGCAGGGGAAATTATAATGACCATGTCCAGATATCTAATGCTCGCCGTTTTCATCGTAGGCATGCTGAGTTATTCATCGAAAATAACCGGCCAATCCGATAGCACCACCATAGGCGCCACCGTCGGCGGCGTTGCCGGAGCCATTCTGTCGAGCGGTACGCCGTTGGGGTTAATTGGCGGGATTGTTGTTGGCGGCTTCATCGGCAACAAGATGGATTCCAACACCACTCCGAACGAAGGCGTCGCCAGCTTGAGACAGCCCAAGCCCATGAATATAGAGGGTTAATTAGCCGGAAGCACAAACTCGTCTATTTTCAACGACAACGCCCGGCAGAGTCAGTCAAATCACCTTCAGGCCATGCTTTTCCATGCGGTAACGCATGGCCATGCGGGTAATCCCAAGATGGCGCGCAGCTTCAGAAACATTGTTGCCGGCGCGTTTCAGCGCATTTTCCAGAAGCATTTTCTCCGCAGCATCCAGCGTCAGATGATCATCCAATGCTGGTTTATTTCCCGGATCTCTCACTCCTGCTTGAGCCGAAATGGGTAAAGCCAGGTCAGCCCCGGTGATAGTATCTTCCCGGCTCAGCATGATGGCCCGGCTGATCTGGTGCCGTAGTTCGCGTACGTTGCCTGGCCAGGCATAAGCCTCGATGGCGGCTAGCGCATCTTCCGAGAATTCGCGACTGGGCAATCCGTAGCGCCGTTCAGTCTGGGCGGCAAAATGCCGCGCCAGCAGCAATACATCGTCCTGCCGCTCACGTAGCGGCGGCAATACGATAGTCAACACATTGAGGCGATAAAACAGGTCCGAGCGGAAAGTCCCCTGCTGAACCATTTGCTGCAAATCCCGATTGGTAGCAGCGATGAATCGCGCCGGTACAGACCGTTCCCGCGTTGACCCCAGCCTCCTCACCACGCGGCGCTCCAGCACATTGAGCAGCTTGGCCTGCAAGCCCAAAGGCAGTTCGCCGATTTCGTCCAGAAATAAAGTGCCATCCTCGGCAGCCTCGATCAATCCGCAGCGCGAGACCTGCGCATTGGTAAAGGCTCCCTTTTCATGGCCGAACAGTTCGCTTTCGATGAGGTCGGCAGGCAGCGAAGCGCAATCCACATGTACGAATGGCCGGTCGCTATTGGCAGTGGAAACATGCAACAGGCGTGCTGCCACATCCTTGCCGGTACCCGTCTCCCCCTGGATCAGCACCGTAGGGGGCACGGTTTCTCCTACCGGCACCAGCTTGGCCACACGCTCGACCTGCATACGTACGATGCGCATCGCCTGGCTGTCGCCCAGAAACTCGTGGCCTTCGGTGACCGTATGGCTGTTTCGCTGACGCGAGTAATCCAGCTGATGCTTGAGTTTTGTCGTGACCTCCACCTTCTGGACCGCCAGCAGCAACTCCTCGAGATCAACCGGCTTCTTGAGGTAGTCGGCCGCCCCGTGCTTCATGGCATTGACCGCATCACTGAGGTCGCCATGGGCGGTCATGACGATGGACGAGACTCCCTTGCCGGCAAGCTCCGTCAACAACTCCAGTCCACTGCCGTCCGGCAAACGCATGTCTAGCAATGCCAGGTCCGGCAGGAATTGCCGGGCCAGGGCCCGGCCCTGCGCCAGCGTCTCCGCATGTTCACAGTCATAACCCGCCAGCTTGAGCCGTTTGACCACTGCGCGTGCAAACAGGGCCTCATCCTCCACAACAAGCAGGCGAGGCCTGTCTGCGCCTGGCGCTTCCGATATGGATTTCGGGATGGCGCTCAAGTTAGTCCAGATCGACACTGGATGCGCCGGTAGACTTGGGCACACCAAATTCATAGCGGATGCCGATCCACCCGGCCAACGGGGAACCGGGCGACTGGAACTGCTCCGAAGTCCACTGATCAGGGTCGGCGTTAAGGGTTCTACCAGGGCCGGTAAAGGCATTGGTGCCCAGGATGCCCAGCGTGCTGTAATCCTTGTCCAGAATGTTGTTGACGCGGACGAAGCTGCTCCAGTTGGAGTGGAATCTCCAATTGGCATCCAGGTTGAAGATGGTGTAACCAGCCACCTTGCCGTTGACGTCGGCATTGTTTTCGTCGCCACGGGCATAAACGCTGGAATTGGAAATCATGTTCACGCCCACCGTGAAGTTCTCGGTGAAATCATACGCCGCGCGCAGCTTCAGGGAATGCCGCGGAATATTGGGCAGATAGTCGCCGGATTGAGCAGTGTAGTTGCCGTTGGCATCCGCCGATGAATTCGCCTCGTTGTGGAACGTGACCGGCGAGCGGAAAGTCGCTTCCAGGTACTGGTAGTTGGCCGACAGATGCAATTTCTCTACCTTGCCCTCCAGCCCCAGCTCAACACCTTGGCGACGGGTCTCACCGACGTTCTGGAAATAGCCCAGGTTGAAGCTGTTGCCCGAGCTGATGAACTGGATGTCGTCGGTCAGTGTGGAGGTGAAGACACCCGCATTCCACTTCCAGTCTTTCGACCAGGCGCCGCGTACGCCGCCTTCCCAGGTT
>DASTRT010000320.1:0-4806 GCA_035761085.1 Methylophilaceae bacterium | reverse complement strand
ACACTCCAGAGGTCATTATGCGCCTTACCCGAATCTTGCTGGTTGCAGCTCTAGCCCTGCCCATATGGGTCTGGGCCGCAGACCCGCCGTCAAACCTGGAACCCCTGCCTGAGCCGCCACCGCCGCCGCCAGGCCTGGAGGAGGAAAACCCCGCTGCCGAGCCGCAGGTGACCATTACCAAGAAGGGCGAGGACACGGTAGAGGAGTACCGCATCAACGGCGAGCTCTACATGATGAAGGTGACGCCGCCGCATGGTGTTCCCTACTACCTCATGAAGGAAGACCAGGAAGGCGGCTGGTCGCGTCTCGATGGCCCCAATCCGCCGCTCGTTATCCCAAAATGGGTGTTGTTCCGTTTCTAATCTAGAGAGGGCGCAAGCCCTCTTCAAGTTTTATCGCTTCTGCACCTTATGTCCGTATTTACCACCGTCACCGCCGAGCAGCTAAGTCGCTGGCTGAAATCCTACCCGCTGGGCGAACTGCTCGACCTGCAGGGGATCGCTTCGGGCATCACCAACACCAATTACTTCGTCACGACCACCACCGGCCGCTATGTGCTGACGCTGTTCGAGAAGAATTCGGCAGACGAACTGCCCTATTTTCTCGACCTCATGGGTTATCTGGCGGAACGCGGCATTCCCTGTCCGCGCCCGGTGCTGAATTTCGACGGCGAGAACCTGGGCGAACTCAATGGCAAGCCCGCCTCACTGGTCAGCTGCCTGCGAGGCCATTCGATTGAGGCAGCGACACCCGAGCACTGCGCCGAGGTTGGCCGCGTGCTGGCCGAGCTGCACCTGGCGGGGCGCTCGTTCCCGACATCCATGCAGAACCCGCGCGGGGACGCCTGGCGCAAGGAGACCGCAGCCAGGGTTATGGCGTTCCTCAGCGACGAGGACCAGGCCATGCTGCGCGACGAGCTGGCGTTCGAGGCCGGCTTGTCCACGCAGGCACTGCCGCAGGGCGTGATCCATGCCGACCTGTTCCGCGACAACGTGCTGTTCGAGGATGGGCTGCTGGGCGGCATCATCGATTTCTATTACGCCTGCGACGATGCCTTGCTCTATGATGTGGCGATCGCCGTCAACGACTGGTGTAGCGCCGAGGGCGGCGAGCTCGATGCGGCACGGCTGACGGCACTGTTGCAGGCCTATCATTCGGTGCGGCCATTTACCGAGGAAGAACGCCTGGCCTGGATCGGCATGCTGCGCATCGCCGCGTTGCGCTTCTGGCTGTCGCGTCTCTATGACCTGCATTTTCCGCAGGAGGGCGAACTGATTCATGCCAAGGACCCGAATTTCTTCCGCCAGATCCTGCAAAAGCGCATTGCCCGCCAGCAGGAGATCAGCCAGCTCTGGATCGGCGAATGAGCAGGCCCATTAACCGCTACCATCACAACGTCAGGAAATCTTCATGAATATGCCGGTTTTGCAGGCGCGTCGCGTAGACGCCAAACGAGGGTGGGTCTGGATCGCCGAAGGCTTCAGCTTGTTCCGCCGCAACCCCTTGATCTGGATCGTGCTGTTCTCGGCCTATCTGCTGATCGGCATGGCGCTATCCGTCGTGCCGGTGCTGGGCCCCATCGTGCTCAACCTGCTGGCACCCGTGTTCGTCGCCGGCTTCATGGTCGGATGCCGGGTGCTGGACGACGGCGGTGAGCTGGAGATCGGCCACCTGTTCGCCGGCTTCCGTCACCACGCCGCCCAGCTCATCACTATCGGCGGCATCTATCTGGCCGGCGTCATCATTATCGTCGGCATCATGTTCGCCGGCACCGACCACACCGCGCTGGAAGCCGTGCTGTCGGGCAAGCAGCTGACGCCGGAGGAAACGCGGGCCATGCTGGGTGACCGGTTCGTGTTTACCTGGCTGCTCGGCATGCTGCTGCTGGTGCCGCTGGTCATGGCTTACTGGTTTGCGCCCATCCTGACTGCTTTCCATGGCGTGCCCGGGTTTGCCGCCATGCGCCAGAGCTTTTCTGCCTGCCTGCTGAATATCTGGCCGTTCATGGTATACGGCGCGATTTCCGTGATCCTGCTGATCGTGGCGGCCATTCCGTTCGGGTTGGGACTGCTGGTCCTGATTCCCACCATGATCGCTTCGCTGTACGTAAGCTACAAGGATGTCTTTGCCGGCAGTCTGGCTACGCAGGAGCCGGTGGCCGAAGAGGAAGTCTAGGGCTAGACCTTTTCCAGCTTGGCGTATTCCAGCGCCAGCCACTTGAGGCCGGCGTGGCCGAAGTTGACCTGCACACGCATGTCGTTGGCATTGCCTTCGTAACTTACCACCACCCCCTGACCGAACTTGCTGTGCATCACGCTCTGGCCGATCTTCCACGGCAGGGCGCTGGCCTGACTGGCCGGGCGTATGGCAGGCTGCGGTTCATTAACGGCGGTCGGGCGCGCATTGAGGCGTTTCAACAGTTCCTCGGGGATTTCATCGAGGAAACGTGAGGCGATGCCGTAACGGATCTGCCCGTGCAGCATGCGGCTCTGCGCGTAGCTTAAATAGAGACGTTGCCTCGCTCGTGTCACGGCGACGTACATCAATCGCCGCTCCTCCTCCAGCCCATTGGCCTCGAACAGGCTCTGCTCATGCGGGAACAGGCCTTCCTCCAGTCCGCTGATGAATACCACCCTGAACTCCAGCCCCTTGGCCGCATGCACCGTCATCAGTTGCAGCGCGTCGCGGCCGGCATCGGCCTGGTGCTCGCCTGCTTCGAGGCTGGCGAAACTGAGGAATTCGGTCAGGTCGCTGGCGTCATTCTCGTTGACGAAGGCGATGGCAGCATTGATCAGTTCATCGAGGTTGGCAATGCGGTCCTCGCCTTCCTTTTCATTTTGGTAGTGCTGGCGCAGGCCGGAGAGCGATGTCGCCAGCTCCGCCTGTTCCGGCAGCGTCAACCCGTTGGCTTGTTCCTGCATCTGCTTGATGAGGCCGACGAAACCTTCGATGCCGCGGCCGGGCTGCGTATTGTTGCCGGCCTTGAGCAGCGCCGCCTGCCACAGGCTGCAGCTCTGCTCGCGGGCGATTTCCTGCAGCTGTTCCAGGCTGCGGGCGCCAATGCCGCGTGTGGGGAAATTAATGATGCGCAGCAGCGCTGTGTCGTCGTCGGGATTGGCAATCAGCCGCAGATAAGCCAGTGCATGCTTGATTTCGGCGCGCTCGAAGAAGCGCAGGCCGCCATAGACGCGATAGGGCAGGCCGGCCGAGAACAGCGCATGTTCCAGCACACGCGACTGGGCGTTTGACCGATACAGCAGGGCGATGTCGTCGAGCGGCGTGCCCTCGGCATGCAGCATCCTGATTTCCTCGACGATGAAGTTGGCCTCTTCGATATCGTTGTAGCCCTGGTAGACGCGCACCGGTTCGCCGCGGCCTTCTGCCGTCCACAGATTCTTGCCCAGCCGGTTGCGGTTGTGCGTGATGATGGCGTTGGCAGCATCGAGGATGTTGCTGTGCGAGCGGTAGTTCTGTTCCAGCTTGACCACATTGCGGATGTCGAAGTCATTCTCGAAATCGCGCATGTTGCCGACGCGTGCGCCACGGAAGGAATAGATGGACTGGTCATCATCGCCCACGGCAAAAACGCAGTTGCTGTCGCCGGCAAACAGCTTGAGCCACAGGTACTGCAGGCGGTTGGTGTCCTGTAATTCGTCGACCAGGATGTACTTGAAGCGGCTCTGGTAATGGCTGCGGATGTGTGCCTCGCGGCTCAGCAATTCGTAGGAGCGCAGCAGCAGCTCGGCGAAATCGGCCACGCCTTCGCGGTTACACTGCTTGTCGTATTCCTCGAAAATCTCGCGCAGTCGTTGTGAATGCGCATCGTAGGCATCCACCGCATGCGCGCGCAGACCTTCTTCCTTGCAGCTGTTGATGTAGCCCTGCACCTCGCGCGGGGGGAATTTCTCGTCGTCCACGTTCATCGCCTTCATCAAACGCTTGATCATGGAAAGCTGGTCGGCGCTGTCCAGGATCTGGAAGGTGGCGGGCAGCCCGGCTTCGCGATGGTGCGCGCGCAGCAGCCGGTTGCACAGGCCGTGGAAGGTGCCCACCCACATGCCGCGCGTATTGATCGGCAGCATGGCCGACAGCCGGGACAGCATCTCCTTGGCCGCCTTGTTGGTGAAGGTCACGGCCAGCACGCCCTGTGGCGAGACCTGACCGGTTTGGATCAGCCAGGCGATGCGGGTGGTCAGCACACGCGTCTTGCCGCTACCGGCGCCGGCAAGGATCAGGGCGGACTGGTGCGGCAGGGTGACGGCTTCGAGCTGTTTGTTATTGAGGCCGGAGAGCAGGGAATCGGAGGGCTGAACATTCATGGACTGATTTTATCGCAGGTCAGCCTGGCCAGGTTGGCTACTGCGCGATTTGCCGCAAGCGTGAAAAGACGGGGAACTCACGGGGCAATGGCTAGTCTGAAACCTTAGACGATGTAATCGTCTCCCGCTTCTCCTCCCTGAGCGGGAAGCCTACATCAGAGGCTGTAACTGTATCCCCGGCTTTGCTCCCCTTTGAAGTCGGGGATTTTTTTGTCCGTCGCGCTCCGGCGACTCAGCATTGGGCGGAGCGGGCCTGCACCTGGCGCGGCAGCGGCCGGCTGCCATAGCTGTGTTGCTGCCATTCACGGCGTCTCAGTTTTTCGGCCATCAACTGCGCCGGCAGCGCTTCGCTGAAGAAATATCCCTGCAGCTCATCGCAATCCAGGTCGGCCAGGAAACGGATTTCCTCTGGCGAGGTGACGCCCTCGGCGATCACCTTGAGCTGCATCTGGTGGGCGAGGGTGATGGTGGCGGTGACAATGGCGGC
>DASTRT010000319.1:0-6230 GCA_035761085.1 Methylophilaceae bacterium | reverse complement strand
AGATTCGCTCTATGTGATTGAACTCACGTTCTTTTAACGGTAACATTGAAGGTTCCGTTTGATATTTCATGGCCTGACAGTGAATCAGGCCGAAACGCGCGAATACCCTCGGTTTGCGCGAACAACAAGAGGCGAGGGTGGTGAGGGTTAGTAGGTTGGCAACAAACGTTACAGAACAGCAAGCGCTGCGGCAACCTGTCCACGGCAGGCCGTCCCAGCAAGGGCTTTATCATCCCGACCAGGAGCGCGATTCCTGTGGTGTCGGTTTTATCGCTAACATCAAGGGCCGCAAAAGCCACCAGATCGTGCAGCAGGGCCTGCAAATCCTGGCCAATCTGACCCACCGCGGCGCCACCGGTTACGACCCGAAACTGGGCGACGGTGCCGGCATCCTGATCCAGATGCCTGACGAATTCATGCGTAAGCAGGCAGCCGCACTGGGCATTACGCTGCCTGCCGTTGGCGAATACGCCTGCGGCAACATTTTCCTCCCGCAAGGCGAACAGAACCGCCAGGCCTGCGAGGCCATCATTACCCGTGTCATCAGCGAGGAAGGCCAGACCCTGCTGGGCTGGCGCGACGTGCCGCGCGACAATAGCAATATCGCCGTCGCTGCCAAGGCAGTCGAACCCGTGATGCGCCAGGTGTTCATCGCCCGCGGCGCCAATGCTGCCGATCAGGACGCCTTTGAGCGCAAGCTGTTCGTCATTCGCAAGCGCATCGAGCATGCCGTGCACGCGCTCAAGCTGAACGATCCTTCCCAGTTCTACATTCCGTCGCTGTCGAGCCGCACCATTGTCTACAAGGGCATGCTGCTGGCAAACGAGGTCGGCATTTATTACCAGGACCTGCAGGACGAGAGCATGGTGTCGGCGCTGGCGCTGGTGCACCAGCGCTTCTCCACCAACACTTTCCCCGCCTGGGACCTGGCGCATCCGTTCCGCATGATCGCCCACAATGGCGAAATCAACACCATGCAGGGCAATGTCAACTGGATGGCGGCCCGCCATGGCGCCATGCGGTCCGCCGTATTGGGCGAAGACCTGGAAAAACTGTGGCCGCTGATCGCTGAAGGCTTGTCCGACTCCGCTTGTTTCGATAATGCGCTGGAACTGCTGGTGGCCGGCGGCTATTCGCTGCCGCACGCCATGATGATGCTGATTCCCGAAGCCTGGGCCCGTAACCCGCTTATGGATGAAGAGCGCCGCGCCTTCTATGAATACCATGCCGCGCTCATGGAGCCATGGGACGGCCCTGCTGCCGTGGCTTTCACCGACGGCCGCATGATAGGCGCCACGCTGGACCGTAACGGTTTGCGTCCGGCACGCTATCTGGTGACTGACGATGACCACGTCATGATGGCCTCCGAAATGGGCGTGCTGACCTTCCCCGAAGAGCGCATCGTCAAGAAATGGCGCCTGCAGCCAGGCCGCATGCTGCTCATCGACATGGAACAGGGCCGTATTATCGACGACACCGAAGTCAAGAACGAGCTGGCGCAGGCCAAGCCTTATCGCGAATGGATCGAGAAGTCGCGCTATTTCCTCGGCGACCTGCCCAAGGTCGACAGCAAGCTGGACCTCGGTGCCGACCTGCTGGATGTGCAACAGGCCTTCGGCTATACCCAGGAAGACCTCAAGTTTGTGCTGCAGCCCATGATGGTGGCCGGCGAAGAAGCGACCGGCTCCATGGGTAACGACAGCGCACTGCCGGTGCTTTCCAACAAGCCCAAGCAGCTCTACTACTATTTCAAGCAGCTGTTCGCCCAGGTGACCAATCCGCCGATCGATCCGATCCGCGAAGAGCTGGTCATGTCGCTGGTAACCTTTATTGGTCCCAAGCCCAACCTGCTGGGTATCGATGAAACGGACCCAGCGCTGCGCCTGGAAGCCAGCCAGCCCGTGCTTACGCTGGATGAACTGGAACAGCTCAAGGCGATCGACACGCTGACCCAGGGCCGCTATCGCTCGTTGACGCTGGATATCACCTATCCCGCCAGCCAAGGCAAGCAGGGCATGGCTAACGCCATCGATGCGTTGTGCATTGCTGCCGAAAAAGCGGTGAATGACGGCTTCAACCTGCTGATCCTGTCCGACCGCGCGGTCAGCCCCGAGCGCGTCGCCATCCCGGCGCTGCTTGCTACTTCCGCCACGCACCAGTTCTTGGTCCGCGCCGGGCTGCGTACCAATACCGGTCTGGTTGTCGATACCGGTTCTGCACGCGAAGTGCACAACTTTGCCCTGCTGGCCGGCTACGGTGCGGAAGCCATCTGCCCCTGGCTTGCCTTCCAGACCATCGCCCATCTGGTTGATGGCGGGGATGCGGCCAAGATTCAAGATGCGCAGAAGAAGTTCGTCAAGGCGATCGGCAAGGGCCTTTACAAGGTGATGTCCAAGATGGGCATCTCCACCTACCAGTCCTATTGCGGCGCCCAGATTTTCGAAGCCATCGGCCTCAACAGCAACTTCGTCGCCAGGTACTTCGCCGGCACCTCGTCCAATATCGAGGGCATCGGCCTGGAAGAAGTCGCCGAGGAGGCTCTGCGCATGCATAGCGACGCGTTCGGCGAAGTGCCGGCGCTGGAAGGCATGCTGGACCCGGGCGGCGAATACGCTTTCCGCGTACGCGGCGAAGAGCACATGTGGACCCCGGATTCCATCGCCAAGCTGCAGAATGCGACGCGTACCGGTAAGTTTGACACCTACAAGGAATACGCCAAGCTGATCAATGACCAGTCGCGTCGTCACCTGACACTGCGTGGTCTGTTCGAGCTCAAGCCAGCTGGCGCGCCTGTGCCGCTGGAAGAAGTGGAATCGGCCAAGGAAATCGTCAAGCGCTTTGCCACCGGCGCCATGTCGCTAGGATCTATCTCGACCGAAGCGCATACCACGCTCGCCATCGCCATGAACCGGATCGGCGGCAAGTCCAATACCGGCGAAGGCGGCGAGGACCCGAAACGCTTTATTCCGGTTGCCAAGGACACCTCGCTGGCAGCAGTCATTGGCCATGACCGCATCGTCAAGGATATCCCGCTGCAGGCTGGCGATTCCATGCGTTCCAAGATCAAGCAGGTCGCCTCCGGCCGTTTCGGCGTGACCGCCGAGTACCTGGCCAATGCCGACCAGATCCAGATCAAGATGGCACAGGGCGCCAAGCCCGGTGAGGGCGGCCAGCTGCCCGGCCATAAGGTGAGCCCGTACATCGCCCAGCTGCGTTTCTCGGTACCGGGCGTCGGTCTCATTTCACCGCCACCGCATCACGATATTTATTCGATCGAGGACCTGGCACAGCTGATCCACGACCTGAAGAACGCCAATCCCAAGGCTTCCATCTCGGTCAAGCTGGTTTCTGAAACTGGCGTCGGTACGGTCGCCGCAGGTGTAGCCAAAGCCAAGTCCGATCATATTGTCATCGCCGGCCATGACGGTGGCACCGGCGCTTCACCGATCTCCTCCATCAAGCATGCCGGTGCGCCATGGGAGCTCGGCCTTGCCGAAACCCAGCAGACGCTGGTTTTGAACCGTTTGCGTGGTCGCGTCGTAGTGCAAGTCGACGGCCAGATGAAGACCGGCCGCGATGTCGTCATCGGTGCCCTGCTGGGTGCGGACGAATTCGGCTTCGCGACGGCGCCACTGGTCGTGGAAGGCTGCATCATGATGCGCAAGTGCCACCTCAACACCTGCCCGGTTGGCGTCGCCACTCAGGATCCCGAGCTGCGTAAGCGCTTCACGGGCCAGCCTGAGCATGTGGTCAACTATTTCTTCTTTGTAGCCGAAGAAGTGCGCGAGTACATGGCCAGCTTGGGTATCCGCAAGTTCGAGGAACTCATTGGCAGAGCCGACCTGCTCGACATGAAGGCAGGCATCGAGCACTGGAAGGCGCGCGGCCTGGACTTCAGCAAGATTTTCTATCAACCCGCCATCGAAGCCGAAGTCTCACGCCGCCATAGCGAGAATCAGGATCACGGCCTGAACCGCGCGCTCGACAACACGCTGATCGAGATGGCCAAGCCTGCACTGGAAAAGGGCGAAAAGGTGACGATCGAAACCGCCATCGTCAACACCAATCGCACGGTAGGCACCATGCTGTCCAACCAGCTGGCCGTCCGTTACGGTCACACCGGTTTGCCCAATGACACCATCACCGTCAAGCTCCACGGTACGGCGGGCCAAAGCTTTGCCGCCTTCCTGGCACATGGCCTCACCTTCGAGCTGGATGGCGAAGGCAATGACTACGTGGGCAAGGGCCTGTGCGGCGGCCGCATCGTCATCAAGCCGCCGAAGGCCTTCCGCGGCGTG
The DNA here is from genome assembly GCA_035761085.1 of Methylophilaceae bacterium. Taxonomy (GTDB): domain Bacteria; phylum Pseudomonadota; class Gammaproteobacteria; order Burkholderiales; family Methylophilaceae; genus DASTRT01. The sequence continues at coordinate 1,932 of DASTRT010000319.1, read as the reverse complement.
CCGAGCGACAACATCATCGTCGGCAACACGGTGATGTATGGCGCCACTTCGGGTGAAAGCTATTTCAGCGGAGTAGCCGGCGAGCGCTTCTGCGTGCGCAACTCCGGTGCCTCTGCGGTGGTAGAAGGCGTGGGCGATCATGGCTGCGAATACATGACGGGTGGCACGGTCGTCGTGCTTGGCGAGACCGGCCGTAACTTCGCCGCCGGCATGTCGGGCGGTGTCGCCTACGTGCTCGACGAAGACGGCACCTTTGCCCAGCGCTGCAACCTCAACATGGTATCGCTGGAGAACGTCGAATCCGCCGACAGCCTGCCGGAAAACGCCGTGCACCACCTGGATCAGCCTGATGAGGTCACGCTGAAGAACCTGATCCAGAAGCACGCGGCTTACACCGGCAGCGAGCGCGCCAAGAGCATATTGCAACACTGGAATGAATACAGGAGCAAATTCGTCAAAGTCATGCCGAACGAATACAAACGCGCGCTTGCCGAGCTCGCCGAACAGAAACTGCTGGAGGCTGCGTAATGGGCAAGATTACCGGTTTCCTCGAATACGAACGCCTGTCCGAAGCGAGTGCGCCCGTAGAGAAACGGGTCAAGAACTACAAGGAATTCGTGATCCGTCTGCCGGATGACCTGGCCGGCATCCAGGGCGCACGCTGCATGGATTGCGGCATCCCGTTCTGCATGTCGGGCTGCCCGGTCAACAACATCATTCCGGACTGGAACGACCTGGTCTACCACCAGAACTGGAAGCGCGCGATCGAGGTATTGCATCAGACCAACAACTTCCCGGAATTCACCGGCCGAATTTGTCCGGCACCGTGTGAAGCGGCGTGTACGCTCAACATCAATGACGATCCGGTAGGCATCAAGTCCATCGAGCACGCCATCATCGACAAGGCCTGGGAAAACGGCTGGGTACAGCCCGAGCCGCCCAGCCACAAGACCGGCAAGAAGGTCGCCGTCGTCGGCTCCGGCCCGGCGGGTATGGCAGCCGCGCAGCAATTGGCGCGCGCCGGCCACGATGTGGTGGTCTTCGAAAAGCAGGATCGCATCGGCGGCCTGCTGCGCTACGGCATTCCTGACTTCAAGATGGAGAAGTCGCACATCGACCGCCGTATCGCGCAGATGGAAGCCGAAGGCGTGGAATTCCGCGTCAACCAGAACGTCGGCGAAAATGTCAGCGCCGATGAGCTGATCAACAGCTTCGATGCCGTGGTACTGGCCGGTGGCGCTGAACATCCGCGTGATCTGCCCGTGCCCGGACGTGAACTCGACGGCGTGCATTTCGCCATGGAGTTCCTGACCCAGCAGAACCATGTGGTGGCAGGCGACAGCGTGCCCGATCAGATCAAGGCCACGGGCAAGCACGTCATCGTCATCGGCGGCGGCGATACCGGTTCCGACTGCGTCGGCACCTCCAACCGCCATGGTGCCGCTTCGATCACCCAGTTCGAACTCATGCCGCAACCACCGGCCAAGGAAAACAAGGAACTGGTCTGGCCCAACTGGCCGCTCAAGATGCGCACTTCCAGCTCCCACGAGGAGGGCTGCGAACGTGACTGGGCCGTAGCCACCAAGGAACTGATCGGCGAAAACGGCAAGGTCAAGGCACTCAAGGCCGTGCGCGTCGAATGGAAAGACGGCAAGATGCAGGAAGTGCCGGGCTCGGAGTTCACCATGCCGGCTGATCTCATATTGCTCGCCATGGGCTTCGTCAGCCCGATGCAGAAGGTGCTGGATGCCTTCGGCGTGCACAAGGATGCGCGCGGCAACGCACAGGCCACCACGGACGAGCAGGGCGGCTACGTGACCTCCAAGCCCAAGGTATTCGCTGCCGGCGACATGCGCCGCGGCCAATCGCTAGTGGTCTGGGCAATCCGCGAAGGTCGCCAGTGCGCACGCGCAGTAGATGAATTCCTCATGG
>DASTRT010000318.1:0-6769 GCA_035761085.1 Methylophilaceae bacterium | reverse complement strand
GGCATCCATGCCGCCGCGGCACTCTTCCATCACTACTTCATTCACGACAACACGCTGCAGCGCATGTTGATTAAACGGCACTGATTCCGGTTATCCGCGTTTCAGAGCTACTCTTCTCCTCCCTCTTGGGGCCTTCGGGCCCCATTTTTTTGAGGTGAAGTGCTCACACTTAAGCCAAAGCGTATATGTTTCAATGGCTTGATTGCAAAATTCGGTGGCAGAAAGCCGATTTGTGTTTCATACTGCGCATGAGCTTTCGCCGACATCGATGGCCTTCTCAATAACAAAAAACTGCATCGCCATCTGCAATGGGAAGCTGGCCTTTATTGGGAGGGGAGATACGCGTGGCTTACACCGTCTTGATCGTGTCCGACAACCGGACTGACATCGAGCGCCTGAAAAGGACGCTGGCGTCCGCCGGCGACGATCTTTTCCGTATCAAGCGCTGCTCCACGCTGGGCGAAGCCACCGGCTGGAGCCGGGTCAAGTACATCGATAGTATCCTGCTCGATCTTTTCCTTCCCGACAGCAGCGGGCTGGCCACATTCCAGGCGCTGCACGAAGTGGTGCCGCATATCCCCGTCATGATCATCAACGGCCTGGATGAAGCTTTGTGCCTGCAGGCCATTGAATCCGGCGCTTACAGCTATGTACCCGTGGATCATCATGAAAATACGCTGATCCCGCAGATATTGCGCAGCCTGGTTCACCGGAAGAAATCCGATCAGGCGCTACGCATCGAACTCGAACGCGCCCGCACCACGCTCGAATCGTTGAGCGAAGGCGTGGTGTGTACGGATGAAGAAGCCAATATCACCTATCTGAATCCCGAGGCGGAGCGCATGACAGGCTGGGAGTGCGATGCCGCCCGCGGCAAACCCATCGAGCAGGTGTTCCAGTTGATCAACCGCGAAACGGAGCAGCCGCTGCCCAATGCGGTCCGGCTGGTGATTGAGAAGAAAAAGCCGGTCGCCCGGCAGCAAGATTCCGTCCTGCTGCGGCCGGACGGCTACTGCATGGCGGTGGAAGATTCGGTCGCGCCGATTCTGGATGGCAACAGGAAACTCACGGGTGCCGTCATCACTTTCCGCGATGTCACGAAAACCCGGGCCCTGGAACAGAAGATGGCCCACATGGCGCAGCACGATTACCTGACCGGTTTGCCGAACCGCATGCTGCTCAACGACCGGCTGAGCCAGGCGGTGGCGTATGCGAAACGCCGCAAGACGGGGCTGGGCGTCCTGTTTTGCGATCTCGACAATTTCAAGCACATCAATGACTCGCTGGGCCACTTCGTCGGCGACAAGCTGCTGCAGTCCGTCGCTCAGCGCCTGATCAAGCAGGTGCGCGCTTCCGATACCGTCAGCCGGCATGGCGGCGATGAATTCGTCATCCTGCTGCAGGAGGAAAACCATACGGAAAATGCCGCCCTCACGGCCGAGAAAATCCTGGGGGCACTCTCCCAGCCCTATTTCATCGGCGAGCACGAACTCTACGTGACTACCAGTATCGGCATCAGTCTGTATCCCGATGACGGCGATGATGCCGAGAGCCTGATCCGCAGCGCCGATACCGCGCTCTACCAGGCCAAGAGCAAGGGCCGCGACAACTACCAGTTCTTCAAGGAAGAGATGAACGCGCGGGCGGTGGAGCGGCAGTCGCTGGAAGTCGACCTGCGGCGCGCCATCAAGCAGGAGGAATTCATCCTGCATTACCAGCCCAAGGTCAACCTGAATTCGGGCGAGATCACCGGCGTTGAGGTGCTGATTCGCTGGAACCATCCCACCCGCGGCATTCTGTTGCCCGGCAGCTTCATTTCCATTGCCGAGGATTGCGGCCTGATCGTGCAGCTCGGCAAGTGGGTGCTCGAAAATGCCTGCATTCAGGCTCGCGCCTGGATCGATTCAGGCCATCTGCCGATGCCCGTTGCTATCAATATTTCCGCACTGGAATTCCGCAACGTGCACTTTGCCAGGCAGGTGAAGGATGTACTTGCGCGCACCGGGTTGGAGCCGCAATACCTGGAGCTGGAGCTGACCGAGTCGGTGCTCATGAAGGATGTGCAGACCAGCGCCTCCATCCTGCGCGAGCTCAAGGAGATCGGCGTGCGTATTGCCATCGACGACTTCGGTACCGGCTATTCCAGCCTCAATTACCTCAACCAGTTCCCGATCGATGTGCTGAAAATAGACCAGACCTTCGTCCGCGATATTTCATCCGGCAACGGTCATGACGTCATCGTCAATGCCGTCATCAACATGGGCATCAGCCTCAACCAGAAGGTGGTGGCGGAGGGCATCGAAACCAACGAGCAGCTCGCCTTCCTTAGCGAGCATGACTGCCACGAAGGCCAGGGCTTCCTGCTCAGCAAGCCCTTATCGGCCATGGATATCGAGAAAGTGTTCTCGCGGGGATTCCTGCATTCCAGCTTTTACTAGCGGTCCCCGTTTATAAAATCTTGAGCGCAACGGCCAGCGCGCCCAGCGAAACCACCAGCGAGAGCATGGATAGCGTGACGGCGAATCGCAGCATGCGCTCATGCTTGGGCGCCAGTAATACCGGCTCGTCGTCCGCCGGTTCTTCCTGGTCGGCAGGGGGCGCCAGCTTGAGGAAGCGGATCAGGTCTTCCGTGGTTTTGTCGTCCATCGCATAGGGGTCGAATTTCTCATAGCCGCGCGCCTTGAGGAAGTTGTTGATCTGCGCGTCCAGCTTCACGTATTTCATGTCCCACTTGGCGAAAGCCGGCTGCTCGATCTTCTGCCGCGAGAGCATTTTGAGGTCGCTATGCCGCGGGTCCTGGTGCAGCTTCTGGTAAAGCGCATCCACTTTCTCGGCCGGCCCTTCGAGACACTGGAAGAAGCAGCCGTTGCCGAAATACAGCACGCCGCCCAAGCCGTTCTGGCGATTGTTGACCCGCGATTTGGCGAGGATCAGCGCAATGCCGGGCTCGAACTCCACCGTGTCATTGATCTCGCTGGTGGAACGGCTGATGTAAATCAATCTTACGAGGTTGGCCATAACGCTTCTCCTATATTGTTTTTACGGGCTTTTTCTTGAGGTTTGCAGGCATTTCGAGGTTGGCCATGTCCCAGCCTTCGATTTCGAGAATTTTCGTCAGGCAGGCTTCCATGATTTCGTGCGCGTACGAGGTCGCCTCGGCAATCGTCTCGTGCACCTGCCTGTCGTTGGCCGTGTCATTGGCGCAATTCATCTGGTATTCGTAAAGCTCGCGCAGCTCGAATATGGTCTTGCACACCTGCGCCGGGCAGGCACACTGGTACACCAGCGCCTGGTCGATCACCTTGTCGATTTGTGTTGCCTCGAATTGCTCTTTCATACGGTCTCCTTATTGTTATCTGGCCGGTAGGCAATACATTCGACCTCGCGGTCGAACCCCCGGATTGCTACATTGCCGATGGATCTGGATTGCGGAACATCCAAGCGCGCCAGTGCGCTGATGTTGCGCGTGGTGATGACTTCGCCGGCACTTGCCATGTTGCAGATACGCGAGGCGAGGTGCACGGTGGCGCCGATCACGTCGTACTGCCGGCGCTCGCCCGCCCTGGTGAAGTCGCCGATAAAGCCGGAAAGTACGAGGCCCTCGGCAATGCCGACGCCGAAGCGGATTTTTTCATCCGCGCTGATGCGCGCGAGCTCCAGCCCGCAGCGCAAGGCTAGGTAAGAGCGGCCCATGCCGCGAAATATCGCCATTACGCCGTCGCCCGTGTACTTGATCACCGAGCCTTCATAACGGTTGATGACTGCTGCCTGGCTGCTCAGGTTTTCATTGAGCAGGTTGAAGAATTCGCGCGGCGGCATGGAAAGGATGTGCTGGGAGGAGTTGCGGATATCGGTAAAAAGTACTGCCGCTTCGAACATCTCGGCGTCGTCGTGACCGCCATTCACGCCCTCCATCGCCGCTTCCGGCACCAGGCTGGTGAGCTTCTGCACGCGCTCTTCCATCTGCCGCGCCGTGGCCTTGATATTCAGCATCTCACGCACGGCAGAATAAAAGCGCTCGTCCGACAGCGGTTTCTCGATAATGAGGTCGATGTAGTTGCTCTGCTTCGCCCAGGCGCGGATTTTCTTGATGGTAGGGCCAGGGGAGGCGATGGCAATGATGGCCGCATTCGGCGCCAGCATGCGCGCATTGCTGCAAGCCAGCAGGGATTCCGGGTGATCGTAGTGGTAATTGAAAACCAGCACATCCGGCGCGTGCTTTTGCAAGATGGCCGGCAGTTCGAGAAAATCCGAAACCGTGCGGATATTCTCGAATCCCCGTTGTGTGAGCTCATCGACCAGCACGCCCGATGTGTACGGGTCGTGGTCGACGATCATCAGTCTTGAGTCAGGCTGATCCATTTTTTTGGCTTTTGTTATTGGTTAAGCTCGGACTCGGCAATAAGAAAAAGATTCAAATTGCATAAAAATAAGCGTCAGACGCCCGACTCCTATCCCATATCCCGATACACTGGCTGCTGGTGAATTCAGGAGGTGGATGTGAGTAAAACCCGGTTTCCCGTTTTCTTCATTTCACATGGCGGCGGGCCATGGTCTTATATTGACGGCCTGCGCGAGCAGTACGCCGTCACCGAGGCGGCGCTGAAAAATCTGCCACAGACTTTGCCCGAGAAACCCAAAGCCATTCTCGTGATCTCCGGCCATTGGGAAGCGCCGGTGTTCACCGTCTCCACCAGTGAGCACCCACCCACCATCTATGACTATTCGGGCTTTCCCGAGCACACCTATCACATCCGATACCCGGCGCCAGGCTCGCCCCAGCTTGCAGCAAGAGTGCAGGCGTTGATGAGTGAAGCTGGCATTGCGAATGCTGCCGATCCGCAACGCGGGTTCGACCACGGCACTTTCGTGCCGCTGGGCCTTATGTATCCCGACGCTGATGTGCCTGTGGTGCTGATGTCACTCAAGAATAATTACGATCCGGTCGAGCACATCAGGGCAGGCCAGGCGCTGCGACCGCTGCGCGATGAAGGCGTGCTCATCATCGGCAGCGGGCTCAACTATCACAACATGCGCGGCTTCGGGAGGGCGGATGCCATAGATGTTTCCGTGCAGTTCGAGCATTACCTCTATGAAGCCGTGACTTCAGCGCCGGAAAAGCGCCTGCAGATGCTGGCGGATTGGCAGCAAGCGCCTTCTGCGCGACTCGCTCATCCAAGAGAAGATCACTTGATGCCGTTGATGGTCGCCGCAGGCGCGGCGGGAGAGAGTGCAGGGGAGCGTTTGATGCTGGATGAGGTGATGGGGGTGGTAATGGTGAGTTATCGGTGGAGTCGAATGGGGGTGGTCCATTAGAAAGCCGGTAGCTCATATTTATGACTATCAGTAAATAAATATTGACTTAAGTGAAACAATAGGTTTTAATTCTCAATACACGAGTGTTATCGCTCGGGTTGTTCTTTAAGTACTCCAATTAGTAATACAACATCGCGAGGTAAGTCAGCCTTAAATAGGCGTCCCTTCCAGATGGGACCCATTAGTAGCAAAAGTTCGCGGCGCAAGTTGCGATCTGATCAGGCCTACGAGAAATCTAAAGGGGCTTGAAAAGCGAAGGACTGGTGATGGGCTTGCAGTGTCGAGTTGGCTCTTTTCGGCGTTGTTGTTTTACGGGGCTTGGACAATTTCGTCCGGATTGGAGATCAACCTATGAAAATAGATACATTAAAGAACTGCATTACGACTCTGCAAGATATTCGTGATGTATATGACGGCCAACTCGATGCTAGCGTTGTTTTGAAGCTTGATGAAATCATTTCGGAGCTGAAAAGCTACGAAAAGTGTAAGTCGGAAGTACAGATGTTTGACTTGAGTACGAAGGCTTTACACGTTATTGCAGACGTCTTATCTGTAATAAGCAACATAACAGATTGGATGTGAGCTCCAAACGGCGCAGCAAGCCCATTCATTGTTGAGGTTTTATGAATTTAGGTCGAGCCATCAAGATATGCCGTACAAGCCGAGGCTTGTCCCAAGCACAGCTTGCGCAAAGAGCAAGCTGCTCGGTGTCATATCTGTCTTTATTAGAAAACTCGCAACGCGATCCTACGTTGTCTGTAATAGAAAGAATCTGTCACGGATTGAATGTGCCTATAAATATCATGTTTTTTTTGGCTTCTGACACTAATGAATTGTCTGGATTAACACCGGAATTAAAAGCTGATATATCGAGGTTAGCGTTGGAATTTCTGAATGAAAAAGAACGGCAACCACCTTTGCTATAACCATAAGCCAATCACTTCGCTTGAAGGTTTGGCTTTAGCACTGAAAATGAACAAGGATGTTCTATGTGAAATAGCGGGTACTGCGGATAAGTATTGGCGCCAGTTACCTCCAATTATCAAAAGTGACGGAAAGCAACGACTCATTTTTGATGCTAGGCCTGTTCTGAAAGCAATTCATGGAAGGATTAACAAAGAAATTTTATCTAGAGTGGTTTTTCCTGAATATATAACTGGGGGCGTTAAAGGCCGGGATTACACGGCTAACGCTCGCTTTCATATCAAAAAAGTAATAGTTATCACTGAAGATATTCAAAGTTTTTTTCCTAGCACGAACTCATCTGTTGTTTATGACATTTGGAAAAATTTTTTCAAGTTCTCTCCAGAAGTGGCGAGTCTACTAACATTGCTGACTACCAAAGAGGGCACCTTACCCCAAGGTGGGAAATGCAGTCCGTATTTGGCAAACTTGGTTTTTTGGGATAAAGAGCCTTTGCTATTTGAGGACTTTAAGGGGCAAGGTCTTCAAT
>DASTRT010000317.1:0-7608 GCA_035761085.1 Methylophilaceae bacterium | reverse complement strand
ATCCCAGAATTCGAACATGTTGGCGGTATCAATGCCGAACTGGACCACGGCCTCCGTGTTGGTGGAAAGCGCGACGAAGTGTTTGGCTACGTGCGCCTCATCCTTGGCTGCCTGCAGGAACCAGTTGCGCGCGGAACGCGCATTGGTCATGGTTTCCTGTGTTGTAAAGGTCTTGGAGGCAACGATGAACAGCGTCGTATCGGGCTCGCATTGCTCCAGCACCTGTGCGAGATGCGTGCCGTCGATATTGGAGACGAAGTGCACATCCAGATTTTCGGCACCGTAGGGGCGCAAGGCACCACAGGCCATGACGGGACCGAGATCTGAGCCACCAATCCCGATGTTGACGATATCTTTGATCGGCTTACCGGTATAACCCTTCCATGCGCCGGAGCGAATGGCATCGCTGAACTTGCGCATCTGGGCCAATACGCGGTTGACCTCGGGCATGACATCCTTGCCATCCACATAGACGGGTGTATTGCTGCGATTGCGCAGCGCCGTGTGCAGTACGGCGCGATCCTCCGTAAAGTTGATCTTCTCGCCGGTGAACATGCGTTCACGCCAGCCTTCGACGTCCATGTCGCGAGCCAGCTGGAACAGCAGCGGCAATGTTTCGTCCGTAATACGGTGTTTGGAGTAATCCAGCAGCAAGTCGCCGAATTTCAGGGAATATTTCTCGAATCGCTTTTCATCCTGGGCGAACAGGTCCCGCATGTGCAACTGGGAGGTTTTCTGGTAGTGCTCACAAAGTTTTTGCCAGACAGGCAATTGGGTAGGGTTCGTCATGCTCTTCTTGGTTTTGGTTATCCTCTGGGTTGTAATATTAGACCAGCCAATGGAGGGAGGGTGATTAACAGGGATTGTGCATGTCCCATCCAGGGTATGGCCTCGCTTTTTAATCCGCTTCCGTTTCCCTTGTTGCTGCCGCCGTAGAGTTCGGCATCGCTGTTGAACAATTCCCGGTAGTCGCCGGAGCTGGGCACGCCGATGCGGTAGCCCTGGCGCAGTACAGGGGTGAAATTCAGTATTATCACTGCAAAACTGCCGTCTCTTCCGTGCCTTGCATAACTGATCACGGACTGCTCGCTATCACAGCAGTCGATCCAGCTGAATCCTTGCTGCTCGAAATCCAGATCGTGCAGCGCCGGTAACATCTTATACAAATGGTTGAGATCGCGGCTTGCCTGCTGTACGCCCTGATGCCAATGCGTTTGCAGCAAATGCCACTCCAGGCTGGCGCAGGCATTCCACTCGCGCCCCTGGCCGAATTCATTGCCCATGAAATTGAGCTTCTTGCCCGGACTTGTCGCCTGGTAAGTCAGAAGCAGACGCAAGTTGGCGAACTTCTGCCACGCGTCACCCGGCATTTTATCAAGTAATGAGCGTTTACCGTGAACAACTTCATCGTGCGAAAAGGGCAGCACGAAATTCTCGCTGTAGGCGTATAGCTGGCCGAAGGTCAGTTTGTCGTGATGATAGCGGCGATGAATTGGATCATTCTGCATGTAGCTCAGGGTATCGTTCATCCAGCCCATGTTCCATTTCATCGAGAAGCCGAGGCCTCCCAGGTAAACCGGGCGCGACACCATGGGCCAAGCGGTAGACTCCTCGGCGATAGTGTAGGCCCCCGGAAAATCCTCGTGCACCATGACGTTGAGCTGGCGCATGAAATCGAGCGCTTCGAGATTCTCCCGGCCGCCGTACTTGTTGGGCAGCCAGTGGCCGGGCTGGCGAGAATAGTCGAGATAGATCATCGAGGCGACGGCATCCACGCGCAGCCCGTCGATATGGAATTCCGTCAACCAGTAGTGGGCATTGGCCAGCAGGAAATTACGCACCTCGTTACGGCCGTAATTGAAGATATAGGTGCCCCAATCCTGGTGTTCGCCCAGCCGCGGGTCTTCGTGTTCGAAAAGCGCGGTGCCATCGAAGCGCGCCAACGCCCAGTCATCCTTGGGGAAGTGCCCCGGCACCCAGTCCAGGATGACGCCCATGCCTGCCTGATGGAATCTATCGACGAAATGACGGAAGTCATCGGGTGAACCGAAGCGGTTGGTTACGCCATAGTAACCCGTAGTCTGGTAGCCCCAGGATTCGTCTAGCGGGTGTTCGGATATCGGCAGCAGTTCGATATGCGTATAGCCCATCTCTTGCATGTAGGGAATCAGTTCATCCGCCAGCTCACGATAGTTGAGAAAGTCACCGTCAGCATTCCGGCGCCAGGAGCCAAGATGCACTTCGTAGCAGTTGAACGGGGCATGCAGCCAGTCTGCCGTGGCGCGGTTTTCGAGCCACTCCTCGTCCTGCCAGTTGTGATGATCCAGCGAGGTGACCATGGCAGCGGTGCCGGGGCGCTGCTCGAAGCGGAAGCCGTAGGGGTCGGTCTTGACCAGGATATTGCCGGTCTGGCGGTTGCGGATTTCGTACTTGTAGATATCGCCGGCCTGCAATCCGGGGATGAACAGCTCCCAAACGCCGCTCGAGCCATGCACACGCATGGCATTAACACGTCCATCCCACTGATTGAAGTTGCCTACCACGCTGACACGCTCGGCATTTGGGGCCCATACTGCAAAACGCACGCCTTCGATGCCTTGCTGTGAGCAGGGGTGGGCGCCAAAGGTCTTGTAGGCTTCCTTGAGGCGACCTTCACCGAACAGGTAGAGTTCGTCGGCCGTAATCGTCGAGGTGAAGGCGTAAGGGTCGTACTGCTCCCAGACGGAACTGCCTTTCTGCAGTCGCATCAAACATGGCGTAGGCACAGGCTGATCAGTGGCATCCTCGCGCCATTCGAACAGACCTTCCGGATGTGTGCGATGCAGCGGAACCCATTGTTCTGCAAGTTTGAACCATGCCTCGTCGACGTGAGGCAGCAGGGCACGAAATACCACCTTGCCGTTCTCACGATGCAAGCCGAGATAGGCAAATGGGTCATGGTGCCGCGCAGCCAGAACAAGCTCCAACTGGGCGTTTTGCTTAGGTCTGGGCAATGTGTGCTCTGTACGAAAAAACAGCTGTAATTCTACTGGATTGCCTTTCGCCATCGTGACTATAATGGTTCAGGGCCTTCAGTTGGGAAGCGTTGACTTGCCGATAGTTCCCGGCATAACGCTCTGCCGAACTATAAATCAGGAGGAGTAAAAATGCAGCAGGAATTGACTTCTTCGCGTTTTATCAGCGCGCTGACCAAGAATACGGTGGCGCTGATCCTGGCAGGCGGGCGAGGCAGCCGCCTCAAGGACCTGACCAACTGGCGCGCGAAACCTGCTGTCCCATTCGGCGGTAAATTCCGCATCATCGATTTTCCCCTGTCCAATTGCATGAATTCCGGCATCCGCCGTATCGGTGTCGTTACCCAGTACAAATCCCATAGCCTGATGCAGCATATCCAGCGCGGCTGGGGGTTTCTGCGCGGGGAATTCAACGAGTTCGTTGAGTTATGGCCCGCACAGCAACGCGTGCAGGAGCAATGGTACAAAGGTACTGCCGATGCGGTATTCCAGAACCTGGATATCCTGCGTCTATTGAGCCCCGAATACGTGCTGATCCTCGCAGGTGACCATATCTACAAGATGGATTATGGCCAGATGCTGGCGGCCCACGTGCGCAACAAGGCGGACATGACGGTAGCATGCCTCAACGTGCCGATCGAAGACGCCAAGGCATTTGGCGTCATGGATGTGGATGGCGACGACCGCGTGGTGAACTTCATCGAGAAGTCGCCAACGCCGCCTTCGCTGCCGGATAACCCGGATCAGGCGCTGGCGAGCATGGGTATTTATGTGTTCAATGCGGCTTTTTTGTATGAGCAGCTCATTCGTGATGCGGATGACCCCAGTTCGGCGCACGATTTCGGGCGCAACATCATTCCGTATCTGATCAGCAAATATCGTGTCTATGCCCACCGCTTCACCGACAGCTGCGTGGGCGCCACGGATGGCAACTATTACTGGCGCGATGTTGGTACGGTAGATGCTTATTGGGAAGCAAACATGGAATTGACCAAGGTGATTCCCGAGCTCAACCTGTATGACCGGCACTGGCCGATCTGGACCTACCAGGAGCAAGTGCCGCCGGCCAAGTTCGTATTCGATAACGAGGAGCGCTGTGGGATGGCGGTGGATTCACTGATTTCAGGCGGCTGCATTATCAGCGGTTCGCGGGTGGCGCGTTCGGTGCTGTTCTCGGACGTGCGCGTCAACAGCTATAGCACGATAGAGGATGCCGTCATCCTGCCCAAGGTGGATATCGGCCGCTATGTCATCTTGAAGCGGGTGGTGATAGACAGGGGCGCCCGTATCCCGGATGGCATGGAAATCGGGCTCAATCCCGAAGAGGACCGCAAGCGTTTTTACGTATCGGAAAAAGGCATCACACTAGTCACGCCGGATATGCTGGGCCAGTCTACCCACCACGCGCGTTAATTGCCGCACGGCCTCGCCGTGCATGAAAGTCCCTGCTTTATATGACAGCTGCATCACCCACGCTTTACCTCAATCTTTACTGGCATATGCATCAGCCGGATTACCGCGATACGCTCTCGCATGAATTCGTGCTGCCCTGGACCTATCTGCATGCCATCAAGGATTACACCGACATGGCTTTCCACCTGGAGGCCAATCCCAAGGCTCGCGCCACCTTCAACTTTGTGCCGATACTGCTGGATCAGCTGGACGATTATGCGCGCCAGTTTGCGCAGAATGATATCCGCGACCCGCTGCTCGCCATGCTGGCGGAAAGGGATATCGAACATATCTCAGCCAAGCAGCGCATGCTGATCATTGACAGCTGCTTCAAGAACTATCACGAAAAAATGCTGGAGCCCTTCCCGCATTACCAGAAGTTGCATCTCATCTATCGCACGTTGGCGCCGGAGGGCAATGTTGCCTTCGATTATCTTTCCGGCCAGTACATGGCCGACCTGCTGGTCTGGTACCACCTGGCGTGGACGGGAGAGACCGTCCGCCGCAGTTCCCCCCTGGTGCAGCATTTGATGGAGAAGGGCAGCCAGTTCACCCTGGATGACCGACTCGCACTGCATGCGCTGATAGGTGAGCTGATCACGGAGTTGATCCGCCGCTACAAGGCGTTGCATGCCAGCGGTCAGATCGAGGTTTCTACCACGCCCTACTACCATCCCATCCTGCCGCTGTTGCTGGACTTCAAATGTACGCGTGATGCCATGCCTTACGCGCCGCTACCGCATTGTGGCCAATATCCCGGGGGCAGGATGCGGGCCAGCGCCCATATCGAGGAAGCGCTGGCTTCCCACTCGCGGCGCTTCGGCAAAACGCCTCGTGGCATGTGGCCGGCAGAAGGTGGTGTTTCGCATGCCGCACTGGCGCTGATGGCTGAGCATGGCGTGCAATGGGCGGCCACGGGTGAAGGGGTGCTGGCCAACAGCCTCTACAAGTCATTCAACAGTCTTGACCTGCCGCCGCGCAATGCCTATCTCTACAAACCCTACAGGGTGACCGATGGCGGTCACGAGATCATCTGCTTCTTCCGGGACGAGCAGCTGTCGGACAAGATCGGTTTCGAGTATTCCAAGTGGCACAGCACTGAGGCCGTGCATGACTTCATGCAGTCGCTGGAGCACATTCGGCAGAACGCCACGCCAGGTTGCAACCCCGTCGTCAGCGTGATTCTCGATGGCGAGAATGCCTGGGAATACTATCCCTACAACGGCTATTACTTCCTCAGCGAGTTGTACGAAGCGCTGACCAGCCATCCTGACATCGAAATGACAACCTTCTGCGATATCCTCGACAAGCTTGATGCGGATGCCGGCATTGAACTCCGAGAGCTGCCGGCGATTGCCGGCGGCAGCTGGGTCTATGGCAGCTTCAGTACCTGGATCGGGTCGACCGAAAAAAATCTGGCATGGGATCTGCTGTGCCAGGCCAAGAAGCAGTACGACAGGGTCATGGCGACCGATGCGCTCACGGAGTCGGAAAAAAAGGCCTGCGAACAGCAGCTTTCGATCTGCGAGGGCTCTGACTGGTTCTGGTGGTTCGGCGACTACAACCCCTCCGATAGTGTTGAGAGCTTTGACCGGCTGTACCGGCTCAATCTAAGCAATTTGTACCGGCTGCTCAAACTGGAGGTCCCGCCCATTCTATCCCAGCCCATCAGCCATGGCGGCGGCCAGCCTGCGGCAGGCGGAACCATGCGCCGGGGGCAGGAAGAGGAAAAGCCGCAACATGATTGATTCTTCAATGTTTCAGGAGCCCGATCTTGGCTAGAACAGTCGCCTTGCTGCTCGGTGTGCATGCACACCAGCCCGTGGGCAATTTCGAAAGTGTGCTCGATGACGCCATGGAGCGCTGTTACGGGCCTTTCCTGCGTGTATTGCACCAGTACCCCGATTTCCGCTTTTCCATGCACGTCAGCGGCTGGCTGCTGGATTACCTGCTCAAGCGTTTCCCGCATGAAATGGCACTGATGAAGGATATGGTCGGACGCGGCCAGGCCGAGCTGTTCGGTGCCGGCTACACCGAGCCCGTGCTCGCTTCCATTCCATCACGCGACCGTATCGGCCAGATCCGCAAGCTCTCCGAATTCATTCGCCAGCATTTCGGGCAGGAGCCAAATGGGGCCTGGCTGACCGAGCGTGTGTGGGAGTGCTCGGTGGTTCCTTCGCTGGTGGATTCCGGCATTCGTTATGTGACTGTCGACGATTACCATTTTCTGTGCACGGGCAAGCAGGGCGACACGCTAAACGGCTATTACACGACAGAAGAGGATGGCCGTAGCATCAAGCTTTTCCCGATCTCGGAAGCCCTGCGCTATCGTCTGCCGTTCTCGCCAGCTGATGAGGCGGTGGCCTTCATCGAGGGTATGGCAGACGAGAGCGGCGAGGCGGCTGCCCTTTACTTCGACGACATCGAGAAATTCGGCATCTGGCCGGAAACCTACCGGTGGGTGTATGAGCGTGGCTGGCTCAGGAATTTCATCGAGGGGGTGCTCAATTCGCCGGTGATCCAGCCCATGCTTTATTCGGAATACGAGGCAAAAGCGCGCACCAGGGGCGTGGTCTACCTCCCCACGACTTCCTACATCGAGATGAACGAATGGACGCTGCCCGTGCCCGCTGCACACCATTATGCGGATCTCGTGCAGCAGGAGCGCGACCATCATCGCTATGAGCAGACCAAGCCATTCATTCGTGGCGGCATCTGGCGCAATTTTTTTACGCGATATCCCGAATCCAACTGGATGCACAAGCGCATGCTGGCGTTGTCAGCACGCTATGACGCCTTGCCGCCCAAGCAACGAACGGCGGCCATGACCAAGGCGCTGTACGAGGCCCAGTCCAATGATGCCTACTGGCACGGGCTGTTCGGCGGTCTCTACCTGCCACACCTGCGGCGTGCCGTGTACAACGCCATGCTGTTCCTGGAAAAGCAACTGGACGAGGTGTCTTCGCGATCACCCAAAGGCCAGTCCGACTTGGACATGGACGGCCATGATGAGGTTTTTCTGCAGAATGGCGCGTTGCAAGCTGTGGTGCGCCTGGACGGCTCGGCTTCAGTCTGTGAATTCGACAGCTACCGGCTGCGGCATAACTTCGGCGATACGCTGGCGCGACAGACCGAGCACTAC
>DASTRT010000316.1:0-8748 GCA_035761085.1 Methylophilaceae bacterium | reverse complement strand
CTTGCCGAAGCCTACACTGATGACCCAGGGGTCGACGTCCAGGTTATCGATCTTGCGGTAGCCGGCCGGGAAGCCTGCGGCGCCTGCATCCAGTTTCACATCGGTTTCGAACCAGATCTTCTTGACATCGAAATTCACCAGCCATCGATCCTGCAGGTTGACGTCAAAGCCGGCTTGCACTGCAGGGCCCCAATTATCGCGATCGACCCGGATGGGCAGGCTGGTAGCACCGCGATGCCCGGTCAGGCTGTTGTCCATGGCGCGAATATAGGAAAGACCTGCACCGACATAGGGATCAAAAGTCTGGTCGGGGCGGAAGTGCCATTGCAGCGTCAGTGTGGGCGGCAGCAGGTTGATGCTGCCAAGATCATGATCGGTCAAGGCTCCGCCGCTGCCAGAGACGCTAACGTCGTGTCGGGAGCCTAGGGCCAGGATCAGTTCGGTGGCGATGTTCTTGGTCAGGTAGTAGGAAATGTCGAGCTCAGGGATGGTGTTGCTATCGACTTGCAGCTTGGCATTGGCATCGCCGTAGACCGCTGCCGAATTGCCGGGGCCATAGGCCTTGTCGGCTTGGCGGCCCAGTTCACTGCTTTCGTCAGGATTGATGTTGGTAGCGCGCAGGCGGACGACAATGTCGCCCGCTTCGGCCATCGCCATGCAAGGTGCAAGGGCTGCCGCAACAGCCAGTGCCAGTACGGTTTTTTTCATGTTGAATCCCCTTCATAGTGGTTGCGAGTTTTAAAACCATTCTATGAAGATGGATTTTTTGCGATTTGATTTTTATCAAGCAAACACAAGCTTTTAGGCAATAAAAAAGGCCGGTTTCCCGGCCTTTCAAAAGTCGCTGTCCGAACTCAGAACTTGCCGTAATAGCCTTCCTTGAGTGCATCGTACAGGTTGGCGGCGGTATGGATTTCGCCGTCATATTCGATCTCTTCGTTACCCTTGGCCTCGATCACCGTGCCGTCCTCCAGCGTGAACTTGTAGGTAGTGCTTTCGAGGTCCTTCTCGGTCACCAGCACGCCCTGGAAAGCTTCCGGGTTGAAGCGGAAGGTGGTGCAGCCCTTGAGCCCCTTGTCGTACGCGTAGAGGTAGATGTTCTTGAAATCCTCGTAGTCGTAGTCGGTCGGCACGTTGATGGTCTTGGAGATGGAGCTGTCGATCCACTTCTGCGCCGCGGCCTGGATATCCACGTGCGCCTTGGCCTGGATGGTCGAGGAATCCAGGAAATAATCCGGCAGCTTTTCGTCTTCCTGGTCGCTGAACGGCATCGCCTTGGGATTTACCAGCTCGCGGTAGGCCAGCAGCTCATAGGAGAAGACATCGACCTTTTCCTTGGACTTCTTGCCCTCGCGAATCACGTTACGGCTGTAATGGTGCGCAAACGACGGCTCGATGCCATTGGAGGCATTGTTGGCCAGGCTTAGCGAGATCGTACCGGTGGGGGCAATCGAACTGTGGTGCGTAAAGCGCACGCCCTTGTCGGCGATTTGCTTGCGCAGTGTCTCCGGGAATTGCTGCATGTACTTGCTGTACTTGCCCATCAGCACTTTGCCTTTGACCTTGGCTCCGAGCTTGATGCCGTCGGCCTTCATCTCAGGGCGCTTGGCCAGCATATCGGCAGTCACCGTGAACTCTTCGTTCATGATGGGCGCAGGGCCCTTTTCCTCGGCCAGCTGCACGCCGACTTCCCAGCCCACTTCGGCCATGACGCGAGTGACTTCCTCGGTGAAGGTCAGTGAAGCGGCTTCGCCATACTTCATCTTGAGCATGGCGAGCGTGGAGCCTAGCCCAAGATAGCCCATGCCGTGGCGGCGCTTGCGCATGATTTCGTCCCTTTGTTGCTGCAAGGGAAGCCCGTTCACTTCGACCACGTTGTCCAGCATGCGGGTGAAAGTGGCGACCACTTCGCGGTATTCATCCCAGTCGAAATAGGCCTGGTCGGTGAAGGGCTGGCGCACGAACATGGTCAGGTTGATCGAGCCCAGCAGGCAGGCGCCGTACGGCGGTAACGGCTGCTCGCCGCAGGGGTTGGTGGCGCGAATGTTTTCGCAGAACCAGTTGTTGTTCATCTCGTTGACGCGGTCGATGAGGATGAAGCCGGGCTCGGCGAAGTCGTAGGTAGAGGACATGATGACGTCCCACAGGCGCCGCGCCTTGATGGTTTTGTAGACGCGGCAGGCAGCCTTGCCATCCGATTCACGGGTCAGGTATTTGCCCTTGACCGGCCACTCGCGCCAGACCACCTGATTCGGGTCGTCGAGGTTGATGCCATCGGCTTCGGCTTCCTTTTCCGTAATGGGGAAAGCCAGCTTCCACTCGCTGTCGGCCTTGACCGCTTCCATGAACTCCTTCGTGATCAGGCAAGACAGGTTGAACTGGCGCAGGCGTCCTGCTTCGCGCTTTGCCTTGATGAAATCCATGACATCCGGATGCGAGATGTCGAAGGTCGCCATCTGCGCACCGCGGCGGCCGCCTGCCGACGAGACGGTGAAGCACATCTTGTCGTAGATATCCATGAAAGAAAGCGGGCCGCTGGTGTAGGCACCAGCGCCCGCGACAAATGCGCCCTTGGGGCGCAGGGTGGAGAACTCATAGCCGATGCCGCAGCCCGCCTTCAGGGTGAGGCCGGCCTCATGCACTTTTTCCAGGATGCCGTTCATGGAATCCTCGATGGTGCCGGATACGGTGCAGTTGATCGTGCTGGTGGCGGGCTTGTGTTCCTGCGCACCGGCATTAGAGGTGATGCGGCCGGCTGGAATGGCGCCGTGGCGCAGTGCCCACAGGAACTTTTCATACCAGTGCTTGCGCTTTTCCTCGGTTTCCTCGGCATCAGCCAGCGCACGAGCAACACGCTTGAAGGTGTCGTCCATGTTCTTGTCTATGCATTCGCCCTGCTTGGTCTTGAGCCGGTACTTTTTGTCCCAGATGTCGAGTGAGACAGGTTGCACGGGGACTTCCTGATTGGTTTCGTTAACCGGTTTGACCGCTTTAAGCATGGGCAATTCCTTCCTTGTTCTTGGGTATTACGTGGTTTGCTGGCTGTCAGCGCTAGATGAGGCAAAACAGCCGATAGACACAATATCTTGTGATCGAGTACAAAATTATTTCATTTTGTAGGGTGGGTCAAGGGAATTTTTCAAGGTATTTACAGTCGAGTTTGAGGCACCAAAATTGAGCATTGGGCGCGTGCCTTAGTCGCGCTTGGCATGAGGCAGGGGTGAGCCCTCGCTTACCCGATGGAAAAATAAATTGTTTGACTTTCCAGGCAGAGGAATGCCCGGGATGTGTGCATGGGTTTTGTGTGAGAAAATCGCAACATGTCGCGTCGCCTCTACACTTTTTTCCTCTATCTGCTGCTGCCGTTCATTCCACTGAAACTGTTATGGCGCGGGCTACGTCAGCCGGAATATCTCAGGCACTGGAACGAACGCTTCGCAATTTACAGCCCGCGACGTAAAACTCAGCCGCGGATCTGGCTGCATTGCGTCTCCGTGGGTGAAACCCGGGCTGCTGAGCCGCTGGTGCATGAACTGCAGCGGCGCTATCCGCAGCATCGCATCCTGATCACCCACGCCACTCCTACCGGACGAGCCACCAGCAAGCAATTGTTCGGGGACAGCGTGGAGCGGGCCTATTTGCCTTACGACGTTCCGGGCGCCGTTCGCCGCTTTCTCGCCCATTACCGGCCACAGGTCGGACTGCTGCTGGAGACCGAGCTCTGGTTCAACCTGATCGCGGCCTGCAAGCGGCGCAGGATGCCCTTGCTGCTGGTGAATGCGCGTCTGTCGGAAAAATCCGCTGCCGGCTATGCCAGAATCGCCAAATTGACCCAGGAGGGCCTCAATGCGCTGGCGGGGATCGCCGCGCAGACAGAGGCGGATGCCCAGCGGCTGCAGGGGCTTGGTGAGAGGCGGATCAAGGTATTCGGTAATCTCAAGTTCGACGTGCGGCCGCCGGTGAAAGCCGCTCAACAGGGCAAGCAATTGCGCCAGCGATTCGGCACATCGCGCCCGGTTTTCCTGGCTGCCAGTACGCGCGACGGCGAGGAGGCATTGATCCTCGATGCTGTTGCAAAGCTCGCTGTTCCAGGCCTGCTGACGGTCATCGTGCCGCGCCATCCGCAGCGCTTTGACGAAGTGGCGGCATTGCTGGAAAAGCGCGGCCTCGAGTTCGTGCGCCGTTCGCAGTTAACAAGCGAGGAGACAACCGTGCCGGATGAAGCGACCATAGTGCTTGGCGATTCCATGGGCGAAATGTTCGCCTACTACGCCAGCTGCGATGTCGCCTTCATCGGTGGCAGCCTGCTGCCTTTCGGCGGACAGAACCTGATCGAGGGCGCAATCATGGGCAAGCCATTGCTGATCGGGCCGCATACCTTCAACTTTGCCGAAAGTGCAGCGCAGGCGGTGGCGCAAGGGGCGGCACTGCGGGTGGAAGATGGAGCCGCACTGGCAGGTGACCTGCAACGGCTTATGGAGGATGCGGAATTGCGAAATCAGATGGGCCGTGCGGCCCTGCAATTCAGCAGCAGCGCCGGCGGCGCCACTGCCAAAATTGCCGACATGCTGAAAGCCTATCTCGCCACGTAGTGGGTCGGCGGGTTGATGTCCTGCACTTCGAGTGACGTGACGTAGACCAGTTCGCAAGCGCCGGCTCCAGTGTCATGCCGCGTCAGTGAACTGCGCCAGTGCCAGTTATCCTTGCCGCGCGCTTCCACCAAATAGCCCTTGAAACGCACGCGCTCCCCGGTTTTCACCGATTTCAGCGTTTCCTCGATGATGTCGTCGGCTGGAATCAAATGCATATTGGTGCTCTGCGTCTCGATCTCCTCACGAGGGATGGGGAAGGCGTCTGTCTTCCAGAAATAGAAACGGCCATCCTGGCGGATTTGGATCTTGTTCAGCACGGCATCTTCCGACATGTGCTTCCAGCCCAGCGCGAGATCGACCGGCACCAGTTGCGATTCGCGGTCCGTGCTGTAATGGTGCGCGCTCAGCACGCGGGCTTCAGCCTGGAATTCGGCCAATGGCGTCAGCGTATAACCGTTCTTTTCGATGGGTGTAACCGGTTCGGTCAGGTTTTTCTGTACCGGCTCGCCGAGAATGGCTTCTTCGGGAGCGAATGTGGCGGAACTGGCGGAAAGAACTGGGCAGAGTGCGGCGGCAACGAGCGCTGCAAAAAACGGCTTTCTGAATTTCATTATAAACCCCCACCTGGATGAGCTTTACGGCTAGCGGTCCAGGCTTCGCTAGCTATTGATTACGGGCTTACCTCAGCAGACGGCTGATCTGCTTGAACGCTTCTCCTTCGGCTTTGCCCAGCCATTCAAAGATGATGGATTCGGTATTGCTGACAATTACCCCTGCCGTATGCAACCGTTCCAAGGCATTCATTCTAGCTGAAGAATTCCTTGAAATGACAGCATCTTCCGCAATAAATATCACGCGATTTCTATCTTGTTGTTTCAAGTGCAAAGCCGTCTGCAAAATGCAGATATGCGCCTCCATGCCGGCCAGCACGATGTGGGGTCTGTCGTGACTCAGGTGGCGGCAGAATGTCGGCTCGTCACAGCAGGAAAAGGCCGTTTTTTCGACGCGTGGTTTGCCGCTGAGGAGTTCGGCCAATTCCGGCAGCGTGGCACCCAGTCCCTTGGGATATTGTTCCGTATAAAGTGCAGGGACTTCCAGCAGCTCGGCGGCCTGCAGCAGCAGGCTGACATTGCGCACCACGTTTTGCATGGCTTGGGGTTCCATTGCTCTGGCGAGACGCTCCTGCACATCGACGATGACGAGACGGCTCAGGCGAGCCTGAGCCAGCGCGGTACTCACGGATGTGGTGGAGCTACGGGGCCGGTGGCGGCCAAACGCTGATTGACGTCGGCCAGGTCGGCTTCGTTGATGAGGCCGGTCGCAGCCTTGAGCCGCAGCAAGCTAAGGAGATAGTTGTATCGTGCCTGCAACAGATCGCGCTGCGCGCTGTAGAACTGTTGCTGGGCATTGAGGACGTCTACACTGGTGCGCACGCCGACTTCATAACCCAATTGCGTGGATTCCAGCTGGCTGCGGCTGGAAACCAGCGCCTGTTCATAGGCCTTGACTTGGGCGACACTGCCGGTAAGGTTGAGGTAAGCGGTGCGCGTGTCGAGCTCGGCTTGGCGGCGTGCTGCTTCCAGGTTATCCTGCGCCTGCTGTTTCAGGGCCACCGCTTCGCGTACCCGCGCACTGACCAGCCCGCCCTGGAAAATGGGAATCTGCAGTTGCAGGCCGATCTGACTGCTCTCCAGGTCGTTGCCAAAGCCGTTTACCCCGCCGCCGGCACGCGTATCGTCGTAGCTGCCAACTGCATCAAGAATGGGGTAGTGACCGGCCTGTTGGCGATCAACTTCCTTGGTGGCGATTTCAAGGGCACGTTGCTGAATGTTGACGGCGAGATTGTTCTGGCGAGCCACGTCGACCCAGGATTCCATGTCGGCCGGCTGTGGAGGGGTAGTCTTGATGTCAGGATTCACGCCCGCCAAAGGTTGCGGCATGGTCCCGATGATGGACTGCAGCGTTCGTTTCTTGGCTTCGAGATCGTTGGTGGCGGCGATCTCCTGCGCCACGATCAGGTCGTAGCGCGCCTGCGCTTCGTTGACATCGGTGATGGTGGCGGTGCCCACCTCGAAATTCGCCTTGGCCTGTTCGAGTTGACCATTGATCGCCGTCTTCTGCGCATTGATGAGTTCAATGTTGTCTTGTGCCAGCAGCACGTCGAAATAGGCTTGCGACAGGCGCAGCATGAGATCCTGCTGGGCCTGGATGAGCTGCAGGTCTGATTGCGATACCTGCAACTTGGCCTGGTCATACTGCACATTGTTCTGGCGGCGGAAGATGGGCTGAGTGGCGTTGACGCCGTAGCCGAAGGTATCGAAATGCTGCGGACCTCCCGTGCGGAAAGGGTTGTTGCCCTGGCCCAGGTAACGGATATCAGTATCGGAATGCGTGGCATTCATGGTGAAGCTGATGGTTGGAAAAAACAGCGAGCGTGCCTGTGCCAGTCTTTCCTGCGTCGCCTGGTTGGCACTGCGCGCTGCCGCCAGGGTCGGATCGTTGGCGATGCCCAACTGATAGATGTCGAGCAGATTCTGCGACGGCGCAGCCAACGTCGCGGTGGGCAATGACAGCAAGGTCAGGCCCGATACCAGACCCAAGACCAGCGACTTGAATGCGGAACGTAGCATCAGAAAGTGAAATGCGTGGGCCGGGGCGCGTTGGTCAGAATGGGCAGGCAGGTTTCGAACAGCGCCTGCTGCCGGAAATTATCCTGAGAGAGGCGCTGAATCATGATTGCTTCCATGATGGGAGGCTCGCCGATGACGGCAAATAGTCGACCGCCGATTGCCAGTTGCTGTGGTACGGCTTGCGGCAGCAAGGGCATCGAACCCGTATAGACGATCACGTCATAAGGCGCGTGCGTGGACCAGCCTTGCACGGCATCGCCAGTTTCCAGGGTGACGTTGCTGACTCCGTGTCTGGCCAGGCGCAGACGGGCTTGCTCGCTGAGCTCCGGGAGGATTTCTACACTGTGCACATGCTTGGCCAATGCGGCCAACAAGGCGGTCAGGTAGCCGTTGCCGGTGCCGATCTCCAGCACCTTGTCGGTTTTCCGGATTTCCAGTGCCTGCAATATACGGCCTTCGATTTTGGGTGACAGCATGGTCTGTCCGTGACCGATGGGAATTTCGATATCGGCGAAGGCCAGACCCTTGTATTGCGGCGGCACGAAATCCTCGCGCGGGATGTGGTTGAACAACTGCAATACATTGGTATCCAGCACCTCCCAGGTGCGGATCTGCTGTTCAATCATGTTGAATCGCGCCTTTTCGCGCGCGGCCGGGTCAATCGACGGATGGGTTTCGGGGAGTGCCTGTTCGAGTTCCATTTGATTCTTGTGCGGTGGCTGCCAACCTTGCAATTATTCCATATTTCAAGTACTTTCGCAGACATTGCTGGGGGTCTGCCGGACAAGAATTTCGGCAGTGAGAAATACCCTTTGAACCTGATGCGGGTCATGCCGCCGTAGGGAAGCAGATTCATCGCTTCCCTACCAAACTCATTAGTGGCGGAAGCAGTTTCATCGCTTCCCTGCCAAATTTTCAAGGGAAGCGGTTTGCTTCCCCCACCCATTTGGGGAAGCAGTTCATCTGCTCCCTCGTTTTTTCTGCAAGGAGTCCAAGATGAACGCCACCGACAAAGCGCTGCAAGCCGCTTTCCTCAATGAAACCGCGCAGGTCGACCCCGGCGCCACCCAGCCGTTCGCCAAATCGCGCAAGGTCTATATCCAGGGTTCGCGCGACGATATTCGCGTGCCTTTCCGCGAAATTTCGCTTTCCGATACACCCTCTGCCTTTGGCGCCGACAAGAATCCGCCAGTCGTCGTTTATGACACCTCCGGCCCCTACACCGATCCGGCCGCCAACATTGATATCCGTGACGGCTTGCCTGCATTGCGTGCCAAGTGGATAGAAGAGCGTAACGACACCGAGGAACTGCCGGGCCCGACCTCCGTTTATGGCCAGCAGCGTCTGCATGACCCCGAGCTGTCCAAGATGCGCTTCAACCTGCATCGCCAGCCGCGCCGCGCCAAGGCCGGCATGAACGTCAGCCAGATGCATTACGCCCGGAAAGGCATCATCACGCCCGAGATGGAATACATCGCCATCCGCGAAAACCAGCGCCGCGAGAACATGTCCGAGCTGCTGCAGAC
>DASTRT010000315.1:0-2264 GCA_035761085.1 Methylophilaceae bacterium | reverse complement strand
GTTGAAGACGCGCTGCACGCTACCCGCGCTGCCGTGGAAGAAGGCATCGTCGCTGGCGGCGGTGTTGCACTGCTGCGCGCGCGTGACGCCATCGCCAACGTCAAGGGTGAAAACCACGACCAGGACGCCGGCGTGAAGATCGTGCTGCGCGCCATCGAAGAGCCGCTGCGCCAGATCGTTTCCAATGCAGGTCTGGAGCCATCCGTGGTCGTCAACAACGTGCTGGGCGGCAAGGGCAACTACGGCTTCAACGCTGCCAACGAAACCTATGGCGACATGGTGGAAATGGGCGTGCTGGATCCGACCAAGGTCACGCGTTCCGCGCTGCAGAACGCCGCTTCGGTCGCCGGCCTGATGCTGACCACCGACTGCATGGTGTCCGAACTGCCGAAGGAAGACGCACCTGCAATGCCGGGCGGTATGGGCGGTATGGGCGGTATGGACGGCATGATGTAATCACGCCGGACCGGGAAACCCTTCCCGCCTCTGCAAAGCCCCGCCTTGTGCGGGGCTTTTTGTTTGATGCGACGGCCGAGCTTATGTGCGGTAGCAAACAGACGGGTTGACGCCAGGAAAATTATCTTTTTGCGAACCACGATTCTGTGACAGCAGAATGATGGGCAGAACGAATAAGAAAAGTTGCACAACCCATGGGAACCCATTCCCTTTTTCATAGCTTTGCAGGGGAGGCATTTTGTCCTACTTATCTACGATTGGAACCCGCGCATGACCGCAGCGCAAGCCGTGCTGCCGACCTCCGGCATTTCCTCAGGCGTACCCGGTCTTGACGACGTTTTGAGCGGCGGCCTGACACCCGAACGGTTGTACCTGATCGAAGGCATGCCCGGCACCGGCAAGACGACGCTGGCGCTCAAGTTCCTGATGGAAGGGGTGAAGAACGGGGAATCCGTGCTCTACATCACCCTGTCCGAAACCCATAACGAACTCGCGGCGGTTGCCGATTCGCATGGCTGGAACCTCGACGGCATTCACGTGCATGAAGTAATCCCGAGCGAAGACCTGCTCGATCCGGCCCAGCAGCATACGCTGTTCCATCCGTCGGAAGTCGAGCTGGGCGATACCACGCGTGATATCTCTTCCGTCGTCGAAAAAATAAAGCCCTCGCGCATCGTCATCGACTCGCTCTCCGAACTGCGCCTGCTGGCCAGCAACGCCTTGCGCTACCGGCGCCAGGTGCTGGCCTACAAGCAGTTCTTTGCCCGCCGCAACTGCACCGTGCTCATGCTGGACGACCGTCCGGACGGACACGACATGCAGATCCGCAGCATCGCCCATGGCGTCATCACGCTGGAGAATATTCCGCGCGAATACGGCGCGGAGAAGCGCCAGTTGCGCGTGGTCAAACTGCGTGGCGTCAAATTCCGCGGTGGCGTGCACGATTACGTGATCGAGAAAGGCGGCCTGGTGGTCTTTCCCCGGCTGGTAGCTTCGCAGAATCGCATCATCATGCCTCTCAAGCAACGCAGCAGTGGCCTGGATCGGCTGGATGAACTGCTGGGCGGCGGCCTGGAAGAAGGCACCAGCACGATTGTTACCGGCGCTCCGGGTACGGGCAAATCTTCGCTCGCCTCTCAGCTCGTCTCTGCTTCCATCGCACGCGGCCAGCCTGCCGCGATGTTCGTGTTCGAGGAATCTGCCAATCTGCTCATCAACCGCACCAAGGCCATCAATATCGACCTGCAGACCCCTTATGAGCAAGGCCAGCTGATCATTCAGCAGATAGACGCAGCCGAGATGTCTCCCGGACAGTTCTCACAAACCGTTGCGGATGCCGTCGAGAATCACGGAGTGCGCATCGTGGTTATCGACAGCCTAAACGGCTACATGAACGCCATGCCCAACGAGCAGTCCCTGGCGGTGCACCTGCACGAGCTGCTGAGCTATCTGGGGCAGAAAGGTGTCATGACCATCCTGGTCGGCGTGCATCACGGCATGATCGGCAACATCATGAGTTCGGCAGGCGAAACCAGCTACCTGGCGGATAATGTCATCATGATTCGCAATTTCGAATTCCAGGGCGAAGTGCGGCAGGCCATCTCGGTTTTCAAGAAACGGGCCGGCGCCCATGAACGCACCATCCGGGAATTCGCCATCTCAGACAAGGGCATCCGGATTGGCAAGGTGCTGCGCAATTTCCATGGCGTGCTGACCGGCATCCCCACCTTCGAGGGCAAGCAGCTGGATGAATCCTGACACCGGCACTCCTTTCGACCCCGACATCCCCGCTGTGGAACAGCGGCTGC
>DASTRT010000314.1:0-6344 GCA_035761085.1 Methylophilaceae bacterium | reverse complement strand
AGACAGATGATTCGACGCAGACCGGGGAAACCAGAACGGCGCCGGTCAATGGCCGTAGCGGCGGAGGGCACAAGAAACCCGCGGGCGCCAACCCTAGCGGTAAGCTGTACATCCTGCAGAACGGCAAGCTTCAGGCCGTTCCAGTGCGTGTTGGCATTACCGACGGTCGCGTTACCGAGATCAAGAGCGATACGCTCAAGGAAGGCGACCGCGTAGTGGTCGGCGAGCTGGGCGGCGGCGACCAGCAATCGTCCGGCACCATGCGCTTCCGGATGTTCTAATGGCGCAGCCTGTGGAAAAATCTCCGGCCAGAGAGGTCATCGTTGTACGCGACCTCTACAAGGATTACATCACGCCCGCGGGTCCCTTTCCCGTGCTCAAGCAGGTGAGCCTCACCATCGAGTCGGGCGATTTCGTTGCGATCATGGGCCCGTCTGGCTCAGGCAAATCCACCTTCATGAATATCCTCGGCTGTCTGGACAAGCCCACTAGCGGGCAATACATCCTGGATGGCCATCGCGTGGATGAGCTCGACGGCAATGCGCTCGCACACGTGCGCAACGAAACGCTGGGCTTCGTATTCCAGGGCTTCAACCTGCTGTCGCGCTTCAGCCTGCTCGACAATGTTGCCCTGCCCCTGGTTTATGCAGGCGTCAGCAAGGAAGAACGTCATGCGCGCGCGAAGGTACTGCTGGAAAAGGTCGGCCTTTCGCGCTACCTGGATTCACGACCCAACCAGATTTCCGGTGGCCAGCAGCAGCGCGTGGCAATTGCGCGCGCGCTGGTCAACCGGCCGCGCCTCATCCTGGCCGACGAACCCACAGGCAACCTCGATAGCAAAACCAGCGAGGAAATCATGGTGCTATTCGAGGAGCTCAATGACGAAGGCATCACCATCGTGCTGGTCACGCACGAGCCGGATATTGCCGAGCATGCCAGCCGGCAGGTGCGTTTTCATGATGGCCGTATCGTCGAGGATACCCGGCCGGCCGGCAGCGTACGCCACGAGCGCAGGAAACCCGAGCCGTTCGATCCGGCAAGCACGGAATACCTATGACCAAGCTGAGAATAAGCAGGTATTGGATGGCAAAGGCCCCCGGGGGAAAGTGCTGATGAAAGCAATCGAATACATGTCTGGCAAAGACATGCTTCAGCAGCGTAACGGGCACGCTACGAAGCAGATGCTGTGCGCAGTAGCTACTGGGGGATGTTTCTGATGTTCGGTGCAATGCTCGGCGAGGCCTGGTACGCCATGGGCGCCAATCGCCTGCGCACCTTTCTCACCATGCTGGGCATGGTCATCGGCGTGGGCGCCGTAGTGCTCATGATGGCCATCGGCCAGGGCGCGCAGTACGCCGTGACCCAGTCGATCAACGCCATGGGCAGCAACCTGTTCATCGTGCTGTCCGGCGCACCGACCTCGGGCGGCGCACGCATCGGTTCTGGCAATGCAGTCTCGCTGACTACGCAGGATGCCGAAGCCATGCAGGAGCTGGAGGGCGTGGCCGCCGTCGCACCTACACGCATGAGCGGCGCCCAGCTGGTCTTTGGCGCCAATAACTGGAATACCAGCGTCATCGGCACCTGGCCCAGTTATCTCGACGTGCGCGGCTGGAACCTGGCTGACGGCTATACCTTTACCGAAACCGACATGCGTTCGGCCACACGCGTCGCGCTGATTGGCAAGACTGTCGTCGAGAACCTGTTTGGCGATGTCGATCCCGTCGGCAAGACCATCCGCATCAACTCCAGCCCGTTCCTTATCCTGGGCGTACTGGAAGCAAAGGGTCAGAGCCTGGATGGGCGCGATCAGGACGACACCGTCATCGTTCCGCTGACCACGGCCCAGCGCAAGCTCTTCGGCGGCCAGTTCTCCGACAGCGTGCGCATGATCCTGGTGCAGGCCACCAGCGCGCAGACCATGAACATGGTGGAAAACGGCCTCAACAGCCTGTTGCGCCAGCGGCATCGCATCCGCGAAGGCGCCGATAACGATTTCATGGTGCGCAACCTGACCGCGGCAGCGGAATCAGCGGCGGAAACCACGCGCACCATGTCCATGTTGCTGGGCGCCATCGCCTCGATTTCGCTGCTGGTAGGCGGCATCGGCATCATGAACATCATGCTGGTTTCGGTCACCGAGCGCACGCGCGAAATCGGCATCCGCATGGCGATCGGCGCGCGCGAACGCGATATCCTGCTGCAGTTCCTGCTGGAAGCCATCGTGATTTCCGTGGTGGGCTGCTTCATCGGTCTCATCATCGGCATCGGCGGCGCCATCCTGGTCAATAACCTGACCCAGAGCCCCATCATCATCGCCGGCAATTCCGTGCTGATCGCCTTCTCGGTCGCTGCAGCCGTAGGCATCTTCTTCGGCTTCTATCCTGCGCGCAAGGCAGCCCGGCTCAATCCCATCGAGGCCCTGCGCTACCAGTAAGCTGCGGCGTTCTGCCATCCTCGCCTTAGGTAATCGCCCTTTGTCAGACAAGTAACATACAGTCGCAGCCTCGGAGTCTAGAGTTGGGTAACCACCAGACGCCGGAGGCAAGCATGTTTGCGAATTCCATCACCGTTATCATCCTGAGCCTGCTGGTCGGGCTGCCTCCTCTGATTTTCATGGCCTGGGGGCTACGCACTGGGCAATTCGAGAACCTCGACGAAACCTCGGAAAGCATTTTCGAGGAAGAGGAACTGCGCTATCTGCGCCCCTGGGAAAAGCCGGCACAGGTGAGCGAACGCGCCCGCACCTACGGAGCCTTGCTGCCTGCATCGCGTGAAGGCTGGAAAAAATGGCTATAAATCCCTCCGATAGCAAAGTCTCGCCGCCTGGAAAGAAAACCGTCGAAGCTGCTACCCGGCGCGACAGCACCATCGACCATTCCCAGGTTCGCATCAATGTTGCCGAAGCTGCCCGCATAGACCGCTCCAGCCGGCTTCCCGTGCTCGTTGGCTTCGCACTGGCGATCCTGTGGCTGCTGGAAGGCACGATACTGGGCGATATCGCCAGCTTCAAGTTCGACTTCCCTGATTTCCTCAGCGGCCAGGCCTACCTGACCTTCGGCCGTATCCGCCCCGGCCATCTGAATGCCATGATCTACGGCTGGGCCTCCACCGCCATGTTCTCGGTTTCCCTGTGGATGATGCCCAGGCTCTGCCGCACGCCCTTGCGCTGGCCCGGCGTTGCCCTGGGCGGCATCATCATCTGGAATATCGGCGTCTATTTGGGCATCATTTTGCTGCTGGCGGGCGTGACCGACGGCCTGGAATGGCTGGAGCTGGATCACCGCACCGCCGACCCCCTAATGGTCATCGGCGTGGCCATGGTCGGTGCTTCCATCTGGCGCACGCTGGCTGCGCGCAATGTAGAGCATCTCTATGTTTCCGTGTGGTATGTGGCGGCCTCCTACCCCTGGGTCGCGCTGATCTTTATCGCAGGCAACCTGCCCATCTATACCGGCGTGGAATCGGCTGCCGTTAACTGGTTCTATGGACATAACGCACTTGGACTGTGGCTAACCACCATCAACCTGGGGCTCATCTATTACCTGCTGCCCAAGATCGTGGGCCGCCCCATCTATTCCTACTGGCTGTCGCTGATCGGCTTCTGGGGCCTGGCCCTGTTCTATTCGCTCAATGGCATGCACCACCTGATCGGCGGACCGATGCCATCCTGGATGATCGCCACTTCCATCACCGCCAGCATTCTCATGGTGATCCCCGTCGTGGCCGTCGGTATCAACCAGCACATGACCATCGCCGGACGCTTCGGCGCGCTGCGCTACTCTCCTGCGCTGACCTTCCTGGTACTGGCCGCCATGTCCTATACCGCCGTGTCGCTGCAGGGCATCATGACCGCGCTGGTCAGCGTCAACCGCATCACCCACTTCACGCACTGGACCATCGCGCATTCGCATCTGGGAGTCTACATGTTCGTGACCATGGCGCTGTTCGGTGGCATCTACTACATCCTGCCACGCCTCATCGGCCGTGAATGGCCGAGTGCCAACCTCATCCGCGCCCACTTCCTGCTGGTCGGACTGGGCATGGTGATCTACGTGGTCACCTTGGGCGGGGGTGGCGTGCTACAGGGCCTGCAGATGCTGGATCCGAGCCAGTCGTTCGAGGCTTCCGTCAATGCAGCCAGGCCGTGGCTGCTGACGCGCAGCTTCGCCGCCGTGCTGATTTCCGCCGGCCATGTGGTATTTGCTGCCCACGCGCTCATGCTGGTGTTGCGTGGTCGCTCGCCGGTACGCGAAGAGCCGCCCTTCTTCTTTATCCGGCCTGTACTGGTCAAGCATGAATAACCCGGGGTCGCTGCATGACTAGAATCTCCATACTGCTGCTGGGGGCGCTGGCCACGCTGATCTTTGCCCTGGTCATCCTCGTGATCATGCCGGGTGCACTGCTCTCCAGCGTGAAGGCGCCCCCGCAGCTCAAGCCCTACACCGATCAGGAACTGCTGGGCCGCCACGTGTATATCCAGAATGGCTGCGTCTATTGCCACAGCCAGCAGGTGCGTGATCCGGCATTCACTTCCGATGTCGCCCGCGGTTGGGGCAACCGCCCCTCGGTGCCGGCAGATTACGTCTATGACAAGCCGCACCTGCTTGGTACCATGCGGACCGGACCCGACCTCATGAACGTCGGCAGCCGCCTGCCCGACCCGCAATGGCATCTGCTGCACATCTACCAACCGCGGGCGCTGGTGCCATGGTCCATCATGCCGTCCTATTCCTTCCTGTTTGAGCACAAGCAGACGGCAGCACCCGGCGATACGGTATTGAACGTTCCCAAGCCGTACGCACCCACCACAGGTGTCATCGTGGCGACCGACGAGGCGAAGGCCCTGGTGGCCTACCTGCTGGCCCTCAAGCATGACTACCCTGCCCCGGCCGAGGAGGGCGTGACGCCTGCCGCCACCGCGCCCACACCATGAGCGAGCTTCATGATGATTGATAAAGACACTGCACCCGCAAGCTCCGAAAACGATCCCATCGATCCGATGGATCGCGAGCTCTCCACACTGGAAATCCACCATGCAGTGATGCGCGAGGCCTCTGACCCGGATGAAGCGTTTGACCCCGGTCCGCGCTGGTTTTACGTGCTTTCCATCGTGGCACTGGTGGTCGCCGGCTTCTATCTGGGCCAGCATATGGGCGTATTCGGTACCACTGCACACATCGGTTATCTGCCACCCGGAGTTCCTCGCGGCGCCGAGGTAGCGGCGGCGAAAACCGCGGGGCCGAGCATCTCCGGCGCCACCGTCTATAACGGCAAATGCTCCAGCTGCCACCAGCCGAACGGCCAGGGTGTGCCTGGCGCCTTTCCTCCGTTGGCCGGTTCGCCATTCGTGGTGGAAGACCCGGCCATCCCGGTACGCATTGTCCTGCGCGGGCTGCATGGCCAGATCGAGGTGGAAGGCGCCACCTATAACGGCGTCATGCCAGCCTGGGCAGACCTGCTGACCGACGCCGAAATCGCTGCCGTGGTCAGCCATATCCGCGGCAAGCTCGGCGACAACAAGGCTGAGCCCGTGAAGGAAGATTTCGTCGCCAGGATACGGCAGGAAACCGCCAGTCGCACTACGCCCTGGACGGCAGAGGAACTCAAGGGAGGCAATCCATGAGTGCAGCGGTAAAGCATGCAGGGGCAGCCGCCAGGGATCATGCGCCGGCGTCCTATACCATATCCGGATTTTTTCGAAGTGAAGAAACCGTGAATGAGATCATGCACGAATGCGTGCATCGCGGCGTCCCGCGCGATCTTATCGACGTGGCTGTATCGGCAGCGGCTGCACCGCACTTCTTCGGCGGCCGCGCACGTGCCAGCCGTGACTCCTGGTTTTCCTGGACCGGCCGCGGAGCGCTGGCAGGGCTCATCATCAGTGCCGTCCTCACGCTCATCATCGTGCTGCTGCCGGGGTGGGATACCTCGCGTCCGATGGCCATCGTCCAACTCATGGGGCCGGATATCGGCGTCATCACCGGCGCCTTCCTGGGCGCGCTGTACGGTTGGCTCAAGCCGGGCGACATCAAGCAGCAGTTGCGACGGGCCGCCACCCGCAGCGATGCCGTGCTGATGCTGGTCCATCTGCAGCCGGAGGATGAGGCGGACGTCATCCACCAGATATTTGCCGCCCGTGGCGGCGAGGACATCCTGGTGGAACCGGACCTGGCTACTTCGGTGGGAGCTGAGTAAGCAGCGCAGTCGCAAAGATCAGCAGTGCGGCAAAGAAGACTTCCGTTCCCAAGCCGTTGTCATAGTGGCCTTCTGCAAACGGCTGTGTTTTCAGCACGGCTCTGAGCCGCGCGGCACTTGCCACCACTCCGGCAACGGCGATCAGC
>DASTRT010000313.1:0-2735 GCA_035761085.1 Methylophilaceae bacterium | reverse complement strand
GTTCCTGAGCAACCTGACCACGCCTGAGGATCAGATTGACAACCAGGCCGAAAAGGGCCGCGATTATCTTCTTGAAGTGGATAATCCTCTGGTGCTGCCCGTCGGCAAGAAGGTCCGTATCCTGCTGACCTCCACCGATGTGATTCACAACTGGTGGGTTCCGGCCTTCGGTTCTGCCCGCGACGCCATTCCAGGCTTCCTGCGTGAAACCTGGGTGAGGGTGGAAGAGCCCGGCATCTATCGCGGCCAGTGCAAGGAGTTGTGTGGCAAGGGCCATGGTTACATGCCTGCCGTCGTCAAGGCTGTTCCTGAAGAGGATTTCAAGCTGTGGGTTGCCACCCAGAAGAAGCAGATCGCTGAAGCTGCCGCTGGTGCTGACAAGGAATGGACCAAGGAAGAGCTGATCGCCAACGGCGAGAAGGTCTACCAGAAGAATTGCGCAGTCTGCCACCAGGCAAATGGCCAGGGTCTGCCGCCTGCAGTCCCGGCCCTGCATGGCAGCAAGATCGTGAACAGTCCCATTTTCGACGCGTCCGGCAAGCTGCTTAAAGACAGCCATCTCGACCGCGTAATGAATGGCAAGGGTGTCATGCCGGCGTGGAAGGGTACGCTCAATGATGTGGATATTGCTTCGGTAGTGACGTTTGAAAGAAACGCGCTGGGCAACTCCATGGGTGACGTGTTGCAACCTGCTCAAGTCAAGGCGCTCCGCTAAGATTGGGCTTGCGAAGAATATAGTTTGAGGAGAAAGCGATGAGTACTACAACCGCAGCACATCATGATGAACATCATGATCATCCAACTGGAATCATGCGCTGGCTGACCACGACTAATCACAAGGACATCGGTACCATGTACCTGACGTTCTCGCTGATTATGTTCCTGGTTGGCGGCATGATGATTCTGGGCGTTCGTGCAGAGCTGTTCCAGCCTGGCCTGCAGCTCATGAAACCTGAGTTCTACAACCAGCTGATCGGCGTGCATGCGCTGGTCATGATCTTCATGGCGCTTATGCCTGCTGCCACGGGCTTTGCCAACTGGATGCTGCCGCTGCAAATCGGCGCTCCTGATATGGCGCTACCTCGGCTTAATAACTGGGGTTTCTGGCTGCTGCCCCCTGCCGCGATCCTGCTGCTCTCGCCTTTCATCATGGCGCTTTTCGGGGTAGGTGATGGCGCTATCGCTACCGGCTGGACCTTCTACGCACCGCTTTCGGTGCAAGGCGGTATCGGTGTCGACTTCGCGATTTTTGCCATCCACTTGCTGGGTATCTCCTCGGTCATGGGTTCCATCAATGTCATCGTCACCATCTTCAATATGCGTGCCCCTGGCATGACGATGATGAAGCTGCCGATGTTCGCATGGGGCTGGCTGATTACGGCGTTCCTGCTGATTGCTACCATCCCGGTTCTGGCTGGCGCCGTGACCATGTTGCTGACTGACCGCCATTTCGGTACGCACTTCTTTAACGCTGCCGGTGGTGGTGACCCTATCCTGTTCCAGCATCTGTTCTGGTTCTTCGGACACCCGGAAGTGTATATCCTGCTGCTGCCGGTCTGGGGCTTCATCCCGCAAATCCTGCAAACCTTTGCTCGCAAGCCGATGTATGGCTACAAGGCTCAGGTCTATGCGCTGTGGGGTATCGGTGCCCTGTCCGTAGTGGTCTGGGCTCACCATTTCTTCACCGCAGGCATGCCTGTACCGGCACTGCTGTACTTCATGTATAGCACCATGGCAATTTCCCTCCCGCTGGCCGTTCTGTTCTACTGCTGGATTGCCACGATCTGGAAGGGCTCCATGTCGTTCGAGACCCCGATGCTGTTCGCGGTGGGCTGGATCATACTGTTCGGTATCGGCGGCCTGACCGGTCTCGTGCTGGCAGACGTAGCAGCTGACGCACAGTATCACCACACCTACTTCGTGGTTGCCCACTTCCACTACACACTGTTTGCCGGCGGTATCATGGGCATCATGGCTGGCGTTTACTACTGGCTGCCGAAGATGACTGGCCATATGTTCAACGAGAAGCTGGGCAAGCTGCACTTCTGGCTGACCGCCATCTCGTTCAACCTGACCTTTATTCCGCAGTTCTTCCTCGGCCTCGCAGGCATGCCGCGTCGTATTCCCGACTATGCCCTGCAGTTCTCCGAGTTCAACGCGATCTCTTCGGTTGCCGCCTTCGTGTTGGGCCTGTCGCAACTGCTGTTTGTGTACAACATTATCAGCTGTGTGCGTGGTGGCCAGAAAGCGACCGATAAGGTATGGGATGGTGCTCAGGGCCTGGAATGGACCCTGCCTTCTCCTCCGCCTTATCACAGCTTCACCGAACAGCCTGTCGTGAAGTAATGAAGTCGGGCCCGGTTCGCCGGGCCCCGCTTTGCAATAACAAGGAATGATGTGATTAAAGAAGTGAGTGAAGAAAAGCGCAGCAGAAGCAAAAAGCTGGCGCTGATTTTCGGAGTAGTCGCTGTATTGTGGTATTTGGCTGCCATGGTGATGTTGTGGATGCAGTAGACCCGGCAGAGCAGAGGCGCGTTGCCAATCGGCGTTTGGGACTGAAGCTGTTGTGGCTGGTGGCCGCGGCTATTTTGTTTGCCGTCGGGATGGTTCCTCTATACAACGTGATGTGCAGCGTTACCGGACTCAATGGCAAGACTGCGAATGTTGCCGCTGCCGCCAGTAATTCTGTAGATACTACGCGCTGGGTCAGGGTTGAATTTACTGGTAACGTGATG
>DASTRT010000312.1:0-4735 GCA_035761085.1 Methylophilaceae bacterium | reverse complement strand
GCAATATCTGCCCATTGGGTTAAGGCCAGCCCGAAGGCATGTGGCGTGACCAACAGCTACCAGTTTCCGGACCGTCTGGGCAGTGACCGCTGGGCGGCCCTGATCGCTGCATGGCAGCAGTATCAGGAGCCTTGCGTGGTGGTGAATGCCGGCACCGCACTGACGGTGGATGCGCTGGGGGTCAGCCAGGAAGACGGCGGCGGTATATTTCTCGGCGGCCTCATCGTGCCGGGCCTGCGGCTCATGGAAGCCAGCCTGGTCGCAGAAACGGCGGATATCAGCCATGTAAGCGGCGGGCTACAGCTTTTCCCGACGAGCACCGGTGACGCCATTTATACTGGCGCGCTGACCGCCATGGCAGGTGCGGTGAATTCCATGCTGGTGCGGTTGGGGCGTTACGCGGGACGCAAGCCGCATTGCATCCTGAGCGGCGGCGATGGGCTGCGGTTGCAGGAAATGCTGGTACGCTTCGACATCGAGCAGCTTGTGGTAAATGAATATCTGGTGCTGCAAGGGTTGCGGTTATTAGAAGAAGAAACGGGGACGAGTGCATGAGATTGTTGGTGTTGATTCTATTGCTGGTGAACGGGGTGCTGTTTGCCTACTTCAATCTGGGACCTCCCCCATCAAGCACCAGCAAGGCTAATCATGCTCCCCTACAGCCGGAAAAAATCAAGCTGCTGACACCGCAGGAAATCGAAGCCCTGCCAAAGAAGCCGGTTGAAGACCCGCAATCTCTGCAACCTGTCTCGGCAAGCTGCTACGAATGGGGCAGCTTCTCCGTGGCCAATTTGCCCAAGGCGCGGGACGCACTGGTCCGTCTGGCCCTGGAATCCTCCTCCGTTGAAAAATCCGCGCAGGAAGCGGCCCGCTACTGGGTGTATATTCCTCAATCACGCTCCTTGCAGTCGGCCCAGGCCAAGGTGCAGCAGCTGCACAAACTGGGCGTGGACGAGAGTTTTGTCGTGTTTGAGCCACAGTGGCGCTATGCAATTTCCCTCGGAGTCTTCAAGGATGAGCAATTAGCGGCTAAACTCTTGGAAGATCTAAAAAAGAAGGGTGTAGTTTCAGCTGTAAAGGGTGTGCGCAATCAGGAGAAAGGGCAGACCAGCCTGCTGATCAGCAACATGTCACCGGACAAGGTTGTGGAGATCGACAAGCTCAAGCCTGAGTTTCCTGGCAGCGAACTTAAGCAGGTAACTTGCCAATAAGGGGAGTGGTATGAAATTAATTAGATCGTTATTCAAGAAGGTCGCCATGGTCGGCGCCGTGTTGATCGGCAAACAGGTCGCTACCAAGGCGATAGAAGCCTACACTGAGAGGGAGGCGGAGAAAAAGACGGCAGCCAAGCCGCGCGCTGCTCGCTCCACTGCAGCCAAATCCAAGGCAGCCGCCAAGCCGAAAACTACTGCTGCCAGGAAACCGGCAGCCAAGAAGGCACCCGCCAAGGCCGCTGGCAATGGTTCTGCCGCGAAGCCCAAGGCTGCAGCCAAACCCAAGGCCGCTGCAAAACCAAAAGCCGCCGCCAAAGCGAAAACGGCTGCAAAAACCGCCAGCTGAGCTGGCATTTTTGCAGCCGTAGTATCCGCTTCAGGCGGTTTAAGTCTTACCGCTTCTTGATGTAAAGGTCGGTAATCGTACCTTCCTTCATCTCGGCAGCGAAACAAACTGTTTCCGACAGCGTCGGATGGGCATGGATGGTCAGACCTAGGTCTTCGGCATCCGCTCCCATCTCGATCGCCAGCACGGTTTCCGCCAGCAATTCCCCCGCATTGGTGCCGACGATACCGGCGCCGATGAGCCTATGCGTTTCCTTGTCGAAAATGAGCTTGGTCGCGCCTTCCGAGCGTGAGATGGAAAGTGCACGACCGCTGGCCGCCCAGGGGAACGAAGCTTTTTCGATCTCGATACCCTTGGCCTTGGCTTCGGTTTCGGTGACGCCGGCCCAGGCTACTTCGGGGTCGGTGTAAGCCACGGACGGAATCGCCAGCGCCTGGAATTCCACCTTGTGGCCGGCAATCACTTCTGCTGCCACCTTGCCTTCGTGCGTCGCCTTGTGTGCCAGCATGGGCTGGCCGACGATGTCGCCAATGGCGAAGATGTGCGGCACGTTGGTGCGCATCTGCCTGTCCACGTTGATGAAGCCGCGCTCGTCGACGTTCACGCCGGCCTTGTCAGCGCCGATATTCTTGCCGTTCGGCCGGCGGCCGATGGCGACCAGCACGCGGTCGTAGACTTGCGGTTCGATGGCATTCTCGCCCTCGAACTCGACATAGATGCCTTCCTTGCGTGCTTCCAGCTTACTCACCTTGGTGGACAGCATGATCTTCTCAAAGCGCTTTTCCATGCGTTTCTGCAGCGGGCGGATCAGGTCGCGGTCGCAACCCGGAATCAGCCCGTCCATGAACTCGACCACACTGACCTTGCTGCCCAGCGCATCGTACACCGTGCCCATTTCCAGGCCGATGATGCCGCCGCCGATGACCAGCATGCGCTTGGGAATGTCGGCCAGCTCCAGTGCACCGGTGGAATCCATGATGCGCTTGTCTGTTTTTCCACTGGCGTCTGTAGGTGCACCGGGGAATTTGGTGGCCTGCGAGCCTGCGGCGATGATGGCATTGTCGAAGGAAATGGTCCTCACCTTGCCGTCATCGGCAGTCACCTTGATCTGGTTGGGGGACGTGAATTCGCCGACGCCGACCACGGTCGTCACTTCGCGCTGCTTGGCCATCTGTGCCAAACCGCCGGTCAATTTGGATACGACGTCTTTGGCCTTCCACTCGCGCAGCTTGTCGATGTCTATCTTCGGTTGGCCGAAGCTGATGCCGTGTTCGGCCATCTCTTCCGCTTCGGTAATGACCTTGGCAGCGTGCAGCAACGCCTTGGACGGAATGCAGCCGACGTTGAGGCAGACCCCGCCCAGTGTGGCATAGCGTTCGATCAGGACGACCTTTTTGCCCAGATCGGCAGCGCGGAACGCTGCGGTATAACCCCCCGGTCCAGAGCCTAAAACAACCACTTCTGCATGAATATCCCCCTGTTGCGCCGTCTGACTTGCCATAACTTTGTTGGCTGTGTCGCTCGCGGCTTGCCGTACTTCTTGTACTGTCTGCGCCGCTTGCTCCTTGCCGCCGCGTTCTGGCTGTGCATCCGAAGCAACAGTTTGCGCACTGGCGGCCGGGGCAGTTTTTGTCGAACTTGCTTCTTCTTCCAGCAGCAGGATCAGCGTGCCCTTGGCGACCTTGTCGCCAACCTTGACCTTGAGCTCCTTGACCGTACCGGCATGCGAGGAGGGAATATCCATCGACGCCTTGTCGGACTCCAGCGTGATCAGCGAATCTTCCTTGGCGATGACATCGCCCGGTTTCACAAGGACTTCGATGACGTCCACGCTGTCGAAATTGCCGATGTCCGGCACTACAACTTCAACTAATTTACTCATACATTATTCCTGTAACTTGCAAACCACTCCGGGAAAAGCACCTGAGCGAAGGGTTAACGCGGCGCGGAACGACGAGAAAACCGGAGTTTACGTGTGGGTAAATGAGGATTTTCAAGTCGTTTCGCAACAAAGTTAGCGCGAGCGAAGTGCTTTGGACTACAGCAACAAACGGCGGACATCGGAGAGCACCATGCGCAGGTGACTCGTGAAACGGGCGCCATCCGCGCCATCAATGACCCGGTGGTCATACGACAGCGACAGCGGCAGGATCAGGCGCGGCTCGAACACATGCGTCTTTGCGTTGTAGACCGGCTGCATGGATGAGCGCGAAACGCCGAGGATGGCCACTTCCGGGCAATTGATGATGGGCGTGAATGCCGTGCCGCCGATGCCGCCGAGGCTGGAAATGGTGAAACAGCCGCCCTGCATTTCCTCGATCTTGAGCTTGCGTTCGCGGGCGCGGGCGGACAGCTCGCCCAATTCGCGGGCGATATCCAGCACGTCCTTCTGATTGACGTCACGAACGACCGGGACCACGAGGCCATCCGGAGTGTCGCAGGCGAAGCCGATATGGAAGTACTGCTTCATGATGAGCTCATCGCCATTGGGCGATAGCGAAGCGTTGAAGGTCGGATAGGTGCGCAAGGCATTGACCGCCGCCTTCATGAGGAAGGCCAGCAGCGTCAGCTTGACGCCGCGCTTGTCCGCCTCGGCCAGCATGGATTTGCGGAAATCCTCGAGGTCGGTAATGTCCGCCTCGTCGAACTGCGTGACATGCGGCGCCGTGACCCAGTTGCGGTGCAGATTGGTCCCGGAAATCTTCTTGATGCGCGACAGCGGTTTGGTCTCGATCTTGCCGAACTGGCTGAAGTCGATGACAGGTGCGGGCGCGACATTCATGCCGCTGCTGCTGACAGCTACGTCCGAGCGCGGCTTGCCGAGCTCGCCCTTCACATAAGCCTGCACATCTTCCTTGAGGATGCGACCCTTGGGTCCGCTGCCGCTGACAAGCGCAAGGTTGACGCCCAGTTCGCGGGCGAATTTGCGGATGGACGGACTGGCGTGCGCGAGCTTGCCAGAGGCCACCACATGGCTCGTGCCTACTGGGTTCGGCTTGCCTTCGGGCTGAATCTGCTTGGGCGGTTCCGGTGCCGGGCGGCTAGGTACGGGCGGCACGACAGGGGCCTGCGCTTCGGCAACCAGGGCATCCTTGGCGGCAGGCGGCGGAACCGGCTGGCTGGAGGAGGGCACCGGCTTGTCCGCTGGCTTGGCTTCGGCCGCATCGGCTTCCAC